>JARHZT010000050.1 GCA_029258015.1 Malacoplasma sp.
ATACCTGCAATACAACCAAAAATATAAGAGTTACTATATATTAGCAACAAAAACACACAACAAATTATTTTCAACTAAATTAAAATAATTTATTATTAGTTTGGTTTCTATAAATAAAAAAAGACAAATAGAATAATTTGTCTTTTTTTATTTATAGAAACCAAACTAATAATAAATTATTTTAATTTAGTTGAAAATAATTTGTTGTGTGTTTTTGTTGCTAATATATAGTAACTCTTATATTTTTGGTTGTATTGCTGGTATAGCTTCAATATTTCAATAATGAAGTATATATTTACCATTTTCTACTTCATCTGGTCTTCCTTCACCTCTTGGAATTTTAATAGATTTTTGTGATGATTCTACACCAAATTCACCATTATCACCAAAATAAGTATCATTGTATCCACTATTAAATGATTCTATACTTCCATTGTTATCAATCATTAAATCACCAGTAAATTTTATATAAAACTTAACATGTGTAATATTTGGTTCGTTTAAAATTCAAACTCTTTCAATCATGTCACCAACACCACCTTTAAGTTCTTTTTGCAAAATATCTTGTATCTCTTTGTATTTGCTAAAAATAGCATTTGCTGATGTAATCTTAGCTCAATCTTTTACTTTCTTTTCTATTACTGGTAATATTCTATTTTCTTTTTTGTTTCCATTAAAAATTATATGCTTAGCTATTTGTGTTTTTATATTTTTAGTAGAAAGAACTGTTTTATTAGTCATAGATCTTTCTAAAACAAAATTATTATTATCTTCAATTTTTAAATCAATATATGATTTTATTACAAATTTAAATTTAAATTCTTGATAAATTCTTTTTAAATTATATACTTTATCAGTAAATTCATATCCTTCTGTATCATTACTAATCTCAATTGATTCAACTATTCCATTTAAAATAGATTCACTATTTACTAATATCAAAAAATCATTACTTTTAAATATTTTTTCTAATTCATTATATTTTCTTAGATTTTCTATTTTTTCATGTATCTTGTCATTTAGTAAATTTAAACTATTATTTTTAATAGTAACTGACTCTAGATTAAAACCTTCTAAGGTTAACATCAATTCTTGCTCTGATACATTTAATATAGTTACACTAATATTTTTATTTACTATTTCAAATATTAAATCTAAATTTCTAGATGTATCTAATGGATTTATAAAATAAGTATTTAAATCTTTTTTTAATAAATTTATAATTTCTTCTTTTTTAAAATTTAAATTGTTTATTGCATCATTTATTAAAGTACTTTGTTTTTTACCGGCTTTTTTATATAATAGATCTTTCAATTCATTACCATTTAATAATGTTTCATTAGTAGCTAATTTATAATTTTCTAAATAAAAAAATATATTATCTGAAGATATATTTAAAAAATTAACTTTTATTTTGCTGTTATATGATAAAAACTCTATTTCTAAATTTTCCATTATTTCATTTGTAATATTATTAAAAAAAGTATCTTTATTATTTTTTATTCCTTCAATAATGTTGTCTTTATTAGCATTTAAATTTCCTAATGCTACACCTAATGATGTATTGTTTGTATCACCAGCATAATTAATTAAAAATTTTTGCAATTCATTCTGCTTTATTTTTAAACTTATTTTTTTATTTACTATAGAACAAGAAGTTACTATAATTGGGATAGCAATTATAGAAGTTGTGAATATTGTAGTTGTTAATAATAACTTTTTTAATATTTTTTTATTCATAGACATTCCCTCTCTTATGTCTAACAACTTTAATATACATTAAAAAGTTATTATATATAAATAATTTAACTTTACGAAAGTTTATTCATTCTTAAATTTTAAGTTTATTAATGTATATTAAGTCATATTTATATACATTAATAACAAATATAAGGAGAATATAAATGAAGAAAAAATTATGAAAGAAATTGCTGCCATTATCTACAATGTTGGCAATTACAGTTGGTGTTCCAATTGTAGCTACTGCTTGTAGCACAAGTGAAACTACTAATCCAACAGATCCAGATAAACCATCTGGTTCGACTACTATTGAATCAACTGTTTTAGATAATGTTCATAAATTAATAGAAAAAGAATTGTCTAAAGCTACTGAGCAAACATTATCAAGTATTAAAGGAACGTTGAAAAGCACTATCAATGGTCAAGGATATCTAGAAAATTTGGTTAAAGATTTAGAGTTAACAAATGAAGTAACTTTTACAGATGCAGATAAAACATTTAAAAAGTTTAAAGTAAAAATAACTTTGAATGATGGAGAATATACTTTAAGTTCAAATGATAATCAATATTTTCAACTAAATACAAAAGTTTTAAATTCTAAATTAGAATATAAAACACAAGTTGAAGTTAAAGACGCTATAGAAAGCATAGACATAGATGCCACAAAATTGCGTTCTATTGAAAATGAAGTTAAAAAGACTATAGAAAAAATTAAAATTGATAATGTGAAATCTTTAGAAACAGAATTAAAAGGTACATTAAATGGTACAATTGTATTCGACAAAAATGTTGTTAATGAAGTTCAATTATTAATAGATGAAACTAGTATTTCTGAAGATGCACTAGCCAATAAAGAACAAGCAACAAACACTAATACAAAAGTTAAATATAATGTAAAAATAAGTTTTAACGGAAAAGTCATTCTATCAGATTCAACTATTTTTCAATTAACTAAAAATGTAGATAATAGTATAGAAACAATTAAATCCCTAGAAACAACAATGAATTTAATCTCTAATGCTCAATTAGAAGCTATTGAAGGTTCATTAAATACTAGTTTTTCCACAATAACAAGTCAAACAGAACTTAAAACAAAAGCAAAAGAAGTTGCAAACAATGTAAGAAACAAACTTGGAGATTTAATATCTCAAAATTCAGATGATGAATCTGTCATAGATTTGGATAGTGGGAATGTTATTGATGGAAAAATTGTTTTTGAACCTTCAACACCTACAGTTCCAACACCAAGTTCAAGTATCCCCTCATATGAAACATATAGAATCAAAATAAATTTAAAAGAAAATAAAAATTACTATATAAAAGATGGTAATGGGTTTGGATTAATCAATAATTCCTTGACATCTACTAGATCTTATGAAACAAGAAAAAAAGCAGTTTTACTTTTAGGGAAAGATGATGCAAAAGAAATAGTAAAATTAAAGGGAATTTGATCTAATATAAGTAATGTGATTAAAAACATTAATTATCCTAAAACTGTATGAGAGATTAAGGGACTAATAAAAACAGAGTTG
>JARHZT010000063.1 GCA_029258015.1 Malacoplasma sp.
TCTAAATCACTTCCAAATTGTGAGAAAGCATCCAATTCCCTGAATTGAGCTAAATCTAATTTTAATGAACCTGCAGTTTTTTTAATTGCCTTAATTTGTGCTGCACTACCAACTCTGGATACACTAAGCCCTGCATCGATAGCTGGTCTTTGTCCTGAGTTAAATAAATTTGATTGCATAAACAATTGTCCATCAGTAATAGAGATAACATTTGTTGGTATATAAGCTGATATATCTCCAGCTTCTGTTTCAATTATTGGAAGTGCTGTAATAGAACCACCACCATATTCTTTATTTACTTTTCCACTTCTTTCTAATAATCTAGAGTGTAAGTAAAATATATCTCCTGGGTAAGCTTCTCTTCCTGGTGGTCTTCTTAATAATAATGATAATGTTCTATATGCTATGGCATGCTTTGATAAATCATCATAAATTATTAATACATCATCACCTTTTTCCATTCATTCTTCAGCGATAGTAATACCAGTAAATGGTGCTAAATAATTTAATGATGGAAGATCAGAGGCACTTGAAGCAACTATTGTTGTGTAAGAAAGGGCATCATGTTGTTGGAGTGTATTAATAAATTGAACTATTGTAGAATTCTTTTGTCCTACAAAAACATAAATACATTTAACATTTTTTCCTTTTTGATTTATTATTGCATCAATTGCAATTGTTGTTTTTCCTGTTTGTTTATCACCAATTATTAGTTCTCTTTGTCCCTTTCCTATTGGGAACATAGAGTCAATAGCTAGAGTACCCGTTTCTAATGGTTCATTAACAGATTCTCTTGCCATAACACCAGGTGCTATTTTTTCTATAGGTTTTGTTTTAGTGTAGTTTATTTTTCCTAAACCATCTATCGGATTTCCTAAAGCATCAACAACTCTTCCCAATAAGTCATCACCTACTGGAACTGACACAACTTCTTTTGTTCTTTTGACAATACTTCCTTCTCTTATATTATTGAATTCACCAAGCATTACAATTCCACAATTATTTGCTTCTAAATTAAATGCCATTCCATACGATCCGTTTTCAAATAGAACTAATTCATTTAACATAACATTTGATAATCCACTAACCTGAGCAATACCATCACCAACATTTATAACTTTTCCAGTTTCTGAATAAAGTGCTTTATTTTTATATTCTTTTATTTGACTTTTTATTACATTAGAAAATTTGTCCAAAGTTATAGACATTTTAGCCCTCCTTCTTATTAGTTAAATCTCATTTAATTTGATTAATATGTCCTTTTATAGAATAATCATAAACTTGGTTTTCAAAACAAATTTTTATACCACCTATAAGGGATTTATCTATCATGTTTTCGTATCTTATTTTTTTATTTGTTTTTTTAGCAAATAAACTTTCTATCTTCTTAAGAGTATTTCCGTCTAATCAATAAGGTGAGAATATTCTTAAGAAAGTAAAATTCTGTTCTATGTCTATTTTTTCAAAAAAACTTACCATTATTCATAAAACATTTTCAAAGAAATTGTTATCAATTAATATATTCAAAAAATTCAATAAATAAGTAGACATTGAATTTTGTGATAAATCTTCTAAAAATATATTATCAATTATTTTTTTTCTTTCATTTTTATCCAAAATATTAGAACTTAATATCTCGATAATATCATTGTTTTCTTTTAAAGAAAAGTAAACTTCTTTTGCTTTTCTTGTTATTATTTTTTGATTTTCAAATTCTTCTTCTTTTCAAATAGAGAACAAAGCATTTGCATAATGTTCTATATGATTCATTTCAGTCATTTTCTATACCTGTGTTTTTTCATCAATAGAGTTTGTTAAATCATTAATTATGTTATCTATAATTTTTTTATTTTCTTGCTCATCTATTTTTTTAGATAGAAAGATTTCAGCAGTTTCTAAAGCTAATTTAGAAACTTCTAAGTTCATTCTTTCCGACAATTCTTGTTCTTGTTTTTTTAATTGTGTTAAGCTTTCTTTCTCAATGTGACTAGCCTTATTCATTGCTGCTTTTTCTATTTTTTTTCTTTTTTCTTCTGCTTCTAGTTCAGCATTTTCAATAATTTGAGATGCAGTTATTTTAGACTCTAATATTTTTTGTTTAGATTCTTCCAGATTTTTATTCGCATTTTCTCTAGATTCTTCTGCTTCTTTTATATTTTTTTGAATTTCCTGAGTTCTTCTTTCAATATATTTTTTAGTTGGTTTTCACACTAAAAAAATAATTGATACTAATAGCAAAATAGTTGCAATTGTGTGTGCTATAAACACAAACACATTAGGGAATAATTTATTTATTATTTCTTCAGCATTTGGTATTGTTGAATTTGTAACAATATTTTCAATTATGTTTGTATTAAAAATCATATTTGACTCTATTTACTAATTTGCAACAAAGATTAATAAAATCGAAATAATTAAGGCATAAATTGCCCCTGTTTCAATTAAGGCAATAGCCAAAATAAACTGAGTTCTAATTTTAGAAAGAGCTTCAGGATTTCTAGCAACACCTTCTACGGCTTTTGCCCCTGTCATCCCTTGTCCTATACCTATACCTAAGACACCAATCATAGATAATCCTGCACCTAAAAATGCAAGTCCTTTATCTGAAATAGTATTAAAAATTTCCATATTTTTCTCCTTGTTTTAATTTATTTTTCTAATTTTCTAATATTTGTAAGTTGTACATTTGATTGATTTTTTTCCCATTCATCAATACCTTTTTCTTGAAGAATTCTATTTGTTTCTTTTATTTTTTCATCTACAAATTCATTTGAAAATTCATTTCCTCAATATGATAAAGATAAAACAACAAAAACAAAAGCTTGTATTAATCCTATAACTAAATCTAAAAATCCATGAAATGGTGCCGCAATAATAGAGAATAAAATAATTTCAGCTTGTGGATCTTGAATTAACGGATTATGATTGAAAAATACCATTGGAATAGCATAAATTAATGTTAATATTAAGCCACCAGCAAATATATTACCTCATAAACGTAATGATATAGAAAGCACAGGAGTTATAAAATCTAAAAATCCAAAAGGATTTACAAAAACAGGGATTTTATAACTTTTTTTGCTTTTTTTAGATTTATAAGAAAACATAAAAAGAAATCTTCATAAAAAATATCTTTTCTGATATCTAATAGCGGTTGTTATTGAAATAATTACAGTCATTATCCCCATAGAAAATGTTACAGTTGTTGATGCTGTAGGGTTTTCAAATCCAAAAAGACTTATTAAGTTACATGCTGCTATATACAAAAATAAAGTAATAACATATGGGGTAAGTTTCATGAATTTTGGTCCTAATATTTCAAAAACTAGACATTTTATTGAGTTAACTATATTGAAAACAAAAAACGCTAATCCTTTAGGCGGTTCTTTAGGGTTTATTTTTTTCATAACTTTTGCATAATACAATGTAAAAGAAAGCAATATTATAAAAACAACTGCTATTGATAAAATTTCTGGTCTTAATTCAAAGGGTTTTCATAAATCAAATGCAGACTTACTTTCATCTGTTTGCAATTCTTGGTTTTGTAATTTGGTTAAAACATCAAAACTATTCGATGCACCAAAAGTTGATTTGTTGAAGTTTATCACAAATCATTTCACCTCCTCTTTTTTTACTAGAGAATTTTATATATCCTTTTATATTTTAAAAATTCAGAAGTATAAATAATTACAATAGTTATTATAACACCTTCCAATAATGCAAAACTATCAATAAAACTATTTTTTTCCAAACTTATTAATATACATGTTAGTAATAATGATAAAATAGGAAGATATTTTATACAATTCAGTAATACAAATTTTTTTGTATATCTTTTTTCTTGATCTTTTTTCTTAAAATCATTAATCATTTTGAAATTTAAAAACACTGATAAAAAAATGGATAAAAAAATAAAAAAAGAACTAATTAAATAACCATAAATATATTTAAGTTCGTTTAAAGTTAAGTAAAGTATTACTGCAATTATTAAACCAAACAAATATATAGTTGTATGTAAAATTAGTTCTTTTTTCATATGATTAATTTTAATTCTTTTTTAATTTATTTTTTATTTTTCAAATTTTATCTACTCTATCGATTTTATATCTATTGTAGTTTTCTTCTTTCAATGAAAAAATATTTAATGATTCACAATAAGATAATTTAATTCAAGGCATTTTATCTTCTTTTATTTTTTCAGTAAAGATTATATTTCCACTTAATCCTATTAATAATCTCAAAAAATACATTTCATCAATTCTTGCTTTTGTATTATCAGGCAATTCAGATATTACTAAGTTATTTTTTTCTAATAATTTAGTAAATAATTCAGTTTCTTTTATTCTTTGAATGGGTTTGTCTGAAACAGCAATTATTTTTAGATTTAACTTCATAAATTGTTCAATTAAATTTTTATTATTAAAATCAATTACAAATACATCGTGTTCTAAATTTGCTTTTATTTCATTTAATATATTTTTTTTAATTGTGTTGTCACCTATAGTAAATTTATTTTGTATATTTAATAAATTTTTATTTCCATTCATAAACAAAATAAAAGGTGGTTTATATATTTTTTTTAATTCTGTAGGGTAGTTGTTTGAAATTATAGTTTCAAATTTATTTTTTTGTTTTCTTAAACAATTTTCAATATCTTCTCTTTCTATGATTTCTTTGTTCTCAATAGCATAATAGATTTTCTCTCAATCACCATAATATTTGAATGCGAAGTAAAGTAAAACATTAATCATAAAAAAAACCTCCTTTGTTTTATTCATATATATAAAGGAGGTTTTTATTTATTATGTTTCATTTTCTAAGTCAATTTTTGCCAATCCTGAATCAAAAATTTCTTTAACAAAAATTGTATATAGGTTTTCAATTTGGTCATCTTTTATTATGTGTCTTTTTACAATTAATTTATTTATGAAATCATCAAAAGAACTAAATTCTTCAATTCCAAAATGTTGGTTTATTATTTTCAGTTTTTGCTTTTTGTCTAATATATCATATAGGTGTTTAGCAAGTTCTTTTTTATCAACAACATTTCTATTTATGCTATTTATTAAAGCTAAATTTAATCCATCATTATATGATTCAACATTTTTAATAAATACACCAGGGGTGTCTAGTAAAACTAGATTTTTGCTTATCTTTATGTTTTCAACTTTTTTTGTTACACCAGGTCTATTTTCTACAATAACCTGTTTTTTATCACTTAAAAAATTGATAAAAGACGATTTTCCAATGTTAGGCAATCCAACAACCAAACCAACAAATATAGGATTTACTAATCCTTTTGATTTTAGTTTTTCTATTTTTGCAGATAATTTATTTTCAATAAATGAAATTATTTTTTGTCTATCTTTATTCTTTTTTATAGAACAATAAATTATGTCTTTATCCTTTTTTACATTAGAAAGATCTAATAAATCACTTTTCACTGCAATTTTTATTATTAACTTATTATTAAAGATTTTTATCAAATCATTATTTGAAGATGTTTTTATTAATCTAGAATCTAAAAGTTCAATAATAAAATCGACATTCTTTTTTTTATCTTCAAGAATATCGATTGTTTTTTTCATGTGTCCAATAAATCAATTTATTTTTTTTGAATTGTTTTCCATTTTATTTTTTCTTTCTTGTTACTTTAACAAAACTTAAAAATAAAGGGTTAGGTGATAGTGTTTTTGATGTAAATTCTGGATGGAATTGAGATGCTATGAAAAAATCATTATTTTTTAATTCTATAATTTCAACTAAATTATTTTCTGGATTAATTCCACTAAATACAAATCCATTACTTTCAAACATATCTTTATAGTCTCAGTTAAACTCGTATCTATGTCTATGTCTTTCTTGTATTTCGGTTTTATTGTAAGCTGAATATGTTTTAGTACCTTTTGCTATCTTACAAGTATAGTTCCCTAATCTTAATGTTCCACCAAGATTTTTTAAACTATCTTTACCTTCAATAATCGTTATTATTGGGTTTTTTGTTTCATCAAATTCTGTACTATTAGCATCTTTTAAATTTAATACATTTCTTGCGAATTCAATACAAGCTAATTGCATTCCTAAACAAATTCCTAAATATGGTATGTTGTTTGTTCTAGCTAATTCTATAGCAAACAATTTCCCTTCTATCCCTCTTGAACCAAAACCACCAGGGACTAATATTCCATCAAATTTTTTTAAGTCTTCTACATTTGAT
>JARHZT010000078.1 GCA_029258015.1 Malacoplasma sp.
TTAATAGAAAATAAAAATGATTATCTAAAGGTATTAAATAATCATAAAAATATATCTAATAATACAAAAAGAGTCATTATTAGTGCTATTAAAAAATACTACCTATTCATAAATGATAAAAGATATCAAACTTTATCTTTGCCTAAAAAAGAAAACAAAATACAAGATTATATAAGTTATGAAGATTATTTAAAAATTAAAGAATATTTTGAAAATAAAAAAGGTGTTAATGCCTTAAAAAATCTAATAATAATTAGACTTTTATTTGAAACAGGTATTAGATCATTTGAATTATTAAATATAAGAAAACAAGATTTATTTAATAAAACAATAATAATTAATGGTAAAAATAAAAAACAACGAAAGATATTTTTAACAGATTCATTATGAGAACAAATAATAAAATACACTAATAATAAAAATGATTTGATATTTTTGTTTACCTATAAATGTTTATATAAAAGAATAAGAAATATAGGGATAAAAATATTAAATAAAAAAATATCACCTCATATGTTTAGAAGAGGTTTTGCTACACATTGTTCTAAAAATAATATTGATATCTTTGATATATGTTTTTTAATGGGACATGAAAATATAAATACAACAAAAATGTATATAAAAAAAGAAGTTAATAATAACTTCTTATCTATTTTTAAAAATAATTAATATGCTCTTGCAAAATAAACTAATTTAGCATTTTCTTTGTTTGTGAAAAAACACTTCTTATTTGTATTATCTTCTAAATTAGTTGCATAACATCTTGCTGTAGCACCAGTTAGTTCTTTTAATTTTTTTTCATCTTCTGGTGATCCAGCTCATGCAGCTAATATTAATTTATTTTGGCTTAATGCTTTTTTAAAATCTTCTATATTATCTACTTTTACAGTATTCTCTTTAATTCTATTTTCTGATTTGCTAAATAAGTTTTGACTATAAGAGTTTATTAATGAATCTAATTTAGATTTTAGTTCGTTAAATTCCATAGATTCTTTATTTTTTAAATCTCTTCTATACAATGTTAATGTATTATTTTCTAATTCTTTTTTACCTAAAATTACTTGAAATGGAATCCCTTGGATTTCATTTTTTTGTAGTCTTAAACCTAATGATTTTTCTTCTTTAAATACTTTAACTCTATAAGGTTTTAAGCTTTCAACTAAACTATTTAATTTTGAATCTTCAATATCTGAACTAACTACTACAGCAAACTGAATTGGAGCGATTTTAAAAGGTAAAACTAATCCATTATCATCTGAGTGAGACATAACTATAGCACCTATAATTCTTGTAGAGATTCCAGCAGATGTTTGATATACATGTTCATATTCATTATTTTTATTTTGGAATTTAATTTGAAAACTCTTAGAAAAATTTGTTCCTAAATAATGAGAAGTAGCAGATTGTAATGCTTGTCCATCTGGCATAATTGCTTCAATTGTATAAGTGTTATCAGCACCAGCAAATCTTTCATTTTCAGTTTTTTCTCCAGTTAATACACCAATTGATAAATAGTCATTAACAAAGTTTTTATATACATTTATCATTTTTACTGAAAAATCATGAGCTTCTTTTGCACTTGCAAATATAGCATGTTGTTCTTGTCAAAAGAATTCACAAGTTCTTAAAAATGGTCTAGTATTTTTTTCAACTCTAAAAACATTACATCATTGATTTAAAATACATGGTAAGTCATTATATGAATTAATGTTCTTTTTGAAATAATTACAGAAAGAAATTTCAGATGTTGGTCTAATAACTAATTCATCATCTAATTTTTTATTACCTAAAAAACTTACTTTATATAATTCTGGATTAAATCCTTCAACGTGTTTTTTTTCTCTTTCAAATTCAGAATAAGGAATAAATAAAGGGAAACAACATTCTTCAGTTCCAACTTCTTCAAGTTTCTCAGTAAAAAACTTTTTAATGTTATTTCATATTTGTCATCCATAAGGTCTAAAAATTACAGTACCCTTACACAAACCATAATCTATAAGTTCTGCTTCTAAAACTACTGATGTATATCATTTAGCAAAATCTACATCTCTTTTAACTATCTTTCCCATATTATTCTACTTCTCCAAAATTTGTAACAACTCATTGTATATCATCATCATCTTCACATTGATCTAAAAATCTTTGTAGTTTATTGAAATCATCTTGAGATAAATTAATATAGTCATTTGGAATATATTTGATTTCTGAAAGAAGAATTTTTAAACCAGTATTATTTAATTCATCTCTAATTTTGTAAAAATATTTAGGGTTTGTAATAATTTGGAAACAGTCATCATTTTCAATAATGTTTTGTACTAGTTCTTCATCTGTTCCTATAGTTTCTAAAACTTCAAAAACCTTTTCTGTTAATGATTCTTCGGTTAAACCTTCTTTATCTAATAATATTTCTCCTAAATAATTAAAATTAGTTTTAACACTGTTTTGTTTAGCTATTTTTCCATTAAGTTTTGTAAAGTATCCTCTTAATGCACTAACTGTTCTATTTTCATTATCAGATAATGCTTTAACAATAATTCCTAAACCATTTGGACCATATCCTTCATATTCCATATCAATAAGATCTGCAGCATTCTTTTGAGAACCATTAATGTTTTTTTCAATTGATTCTCTTGATAGGTTATTTTGTAATGCTTTATCAATAGCAGCTTTTAATCTAGGATTAGCATCTGGATTTGGACCTCCGACTTTTGCAGCTGCTTTTATTTCTTTTGCTAATTTCATTCAGATTTTAGCTTGTGTTTGCTGCTTCTTAGTAATACCAGCAGCTATCAAATGTTTTCTTGGCATATTCTGTCTCCTTTAATATTTTCATCCTATAGAATTTCAACAAACATTTGGAATCACTTTTGCATCATCTTCTACTTGATACATTTGATTTCCGCAAAATGAACAATATACTCATTTCATAATAATTTCTCTTATCTTCTTCTTTTTCTTTTATTTTGTTTTTTAAGTAATCTTTTTTCTTCTAAAGCTTTTTGTCTTAATTTTTCTTTAGTTTTAGCAGCATTTTTTATTTTGTATTGCTTAATTCTTTCATTATTAATTACTTCTTCAATTCTTTTTCTTTTTGCTTTTCTTTTGATTTCTTTAATTTCTAACTTAACTTTCTTTTTATAGTTAGGTTTAACTTTTTTAGAAGCTTTATTAATAGCATCACGGATTTGAATATCTACTTCAGTTTCTTTTTTAGGTTTTGTTTTATATACATAATCAAATTCAATAAAGTCATTCTTAGTATGTTTTAAATTATGTCACTTAATACCTTTTCTTTGTAATCTAGTAATTTGATAAACTGAGTTGTTATCGTTAAATACATAAGATAAACCCTTATAGTTTCTTCTACCACTTCTACCAGCTCTATGCATATATCAAACATCTTCTTTTGGTAAGTCATAAGAAATAATATGTGAAGCACCTTCTATATCCAACCCTCTTGAAGCTAAATCAGAAGCTATTAATATATTTACTTTTAGATTCTTTGCATCATTATAAACATTCTTACGTTTTCTATGATCTAATCCACCATGAAGCTTTAAAACACTTTTATCTGCTTTATATAAAATGTCATAAATTCTATCAACATCTTTTTTAGTATTACAGAATACAATTGCAAAATAAGGATTTAGTTTGTCTATTAAGTTTAACAATACTTTGTCTTTATCTTGAGTACTATAATGTACCACATAATGTTTGATTGAATCAGATTCTCATATACTTGCAGATTTCTTTATAATTTTTGCATTTTTAAAGAATTTAGAAATTTGAATTGAAAGTGTTTCATGAATTGTTGCTGATGTTGCTATCTTTTTAATTTCTGCAATATTTTTAATGTTGTTAAAACCTTGATTTATGAAATTGAAAAATCCTAAATCTAATGTCATATCAGCTTCATCCAAAACTATTGTTTTCAATTCTTTTACAATACTTTTATATTTACTTATCTCTTCAAATTTCTTGGGCAAACATACAATTATTTGATCTTTTAAAGTAAAGTTTTTTTGCTCAAATGCTTTATCTTTTGTTTTTCCAAAAAATGAAATATAACTCATTTTGCTGTTGTATTTTTTAAAGTAACTTAATGTCTTAGAAACTTGTCTTACTAATTCTTTTGTGGGTACAACAATTGCTGCTTGTAATGTTTGTTTATCAAAATCCAATGATTCTAACATCGGTATTAAATAACATAAAGTTTTACCACTACCTGTTTGCGATATTAAAATAGTGTTATTTTCTTTATTAATAATAGGAATTGCTTCTTGTTGCAATTCATTTAATTGAGTTATTTTTAGTTCATTTTCTAATGCTTGTTTTATAAAAGTTTTTAAATTATTCATATTTTTTACACCATATAAATAATAAAATAATATACATTTATTATTTCAATAAATAAATTTAAATATAAATGCATATATAAAGTGATAAAAAAATACTCACTCCTTATCATTGTTTAGAATGAGTATTTTTTTATATTTTTATGATTATTTTGTTAAGTTTTTAAAATCATCAATTCAAGTTTCAACAATACTTAATGCTTGTTCTCAAGGTTCTGATTTAGATAAATCAATTCCTAGTAGTTTTATAGTATCTATTGGTGATAATGAACTACCACTTGATAAGAACTCATAATATTTTTCTAAAAAGCCTTTTTCTTTATTAAATATTTTTTCTGCACATATAATAGCAGCAACTAAACCGATTGAATATTTATAAACATAAAATATTCCATGATAGAAATGACTTAATCTAAATATAATTGATAATCTTTCTCCATTGTCTTTGGTTAATAATTTGTTAACTTCTTTATCTGAAAAATTTCCATATTTTTTAAACGTTTGTGCATATAATTTTTTCAATTCATCTGCACCAACTGGACGATTATTTTCTATTTCTTGAATTATTCAATTTTCAGTTTGACTAAACATAATTTGTCTAGTTGTACATGCAAAGAAATTAGTAATCATTTCATTATATATTTTTAACTTTAAATTTTT
>JARHZT010000011.1 GCA_029258015.1 Malacoplasma sp.
AAACTCCAGAAGGCTGCACACTTGTCGAACAATAGTGTAATTCCTCAGAGCCTCAACAACACTCTTTTGCAATTGCCTTTAAACCTTTTATATTTTACCAAGGAAGCTTTTAACACTAGGAGTAGACCAATATTTCCATTGCACAATGTAAAGCCAAATATGTTTCTTTGAGCTAATTATATATCTGTATTCAGCACGTGTCTTTGTACTTATATGTCTGCTTGTAGTCACAAAATTTAGTTATTCTGCAGTCTACATTCAATCAAACCTCTATGGAGTCTGGTAATACTATTATTACAAACGTCACTGCCATTAGCCAACTTTGAGTCCTAGGAGACACATGCTGAAAATTCTCCCCTTCATTAGTATATTATTAATATTAATGCTTGAGCAAACTTAAGAATGCCTAGAGAGCGTAGTTTGTTAGTTAATTATAGACGGTCCTCACTACATAAATAAAGCCTGAGTACATAGTTTAGAAGTTCTCAATATATGCTATTACTCTTTCTTCTTGTAATATGGTATTAACTAAACTAGATTTACCTACATTTGGTCTTCCAATAATACAAAACTTAAATGTTTCATTTTCTTTAGATGAATCTTGTTTAGTACATATAATTTCATCTAATAAATCACCAATACCAATTCCATGATTAGCTGAAATAAAATATGGTTTACCAAATCCAAATTTATAAAAATCATTTTCAACTATTGATGATGTTTTTTCAGATTTATTAACAGCTAATATAATCTTTTTATTTTTATGTTTTTTTAAGATCTTAGATACATAAAAATCATCATTATCAATTCCATCTTTACCAGAAACAACAAATATAATTACACTTGCTTCTTTAATAGCAAAATTTACTTGTAATTCTATTTGTTTTTTAAAATCAAATTCTTCTACTGCTAATCCACCAGTATCTATTAAATTAAACTCTTGAGTTAATCACTCGGCTTTAGCATAAATTCTATCTCTAGTAATACCTGGAGCATCATCTACTATTGACTTATTTTTCTTAATAATTCTATTAAATAATGTAGATTTACCTACATTTGGTTTCCCAACAATTGCTACTGTTAACATTTTTATTCACCTATATACTTAACAACTTCTTTATAAACATCTTCAATTGATTTGTTTGAAGTATTTATAGAAATAGCTCCAGCAGCTTTCTTTAAAGGTGCAACCTTTCTATGTTTATCATTTCAATCTCTTTTAAACATATCAATATAAATCTTTAAAAATGAATCTACTTTATTATTATTTTGAACTAATTCATTTTTTCTTCTTTTAGTTCTTTCTAATAATGAAGAGTAAAAATAAAATTTTAAATTAGCATCAGGAATAATTTCAGTACCAATATCTCTACCATCCATTATTACCTTCTCGTATTTATTACCTAAATCTATTTGTGCTTGTTTAGCATATTCTCTAATGTAATCTTTTTGAGCTAACAAAGATGCTAACTTAGATATATCTTCTTCTCTTAATTCATTTTTTAGGTTTTGATTATCAATGTAAAAAACATCACCCTTAATATCAATAACATGTTTATTAAGTTCACTAATTTGAGTATCTTTATCAGATTCTAATAACTTACTTTGTTTTAGTATGTAAGCATAAGATCTATAAAATCCTCCAGTGGATATAAAAACAAAGTTTAATCTTTGAGCAATTAATTTACAAATTGTGGATTTACCACTACCAGCAGTACCATCAACAGCTATTTTATATGACATTATCTGACGTCCTTTTTTTACACTTATACTATTTTATAATAGTGAAGCCATGAATAAATAAAAATATTATTCCTAGTGAAGCAAATACAAAAAAGAAAACTATAAAAAATCATAATAATTTTTTATTAATTTTATTAGCTTTATATGTTGGTTGAATAGTTTTTATAGGTAAAATCTGTTTTACATTTTCAGGATCTATAGCTTTATAAAAAGCATCTTTAAATGTAAAAATATTTTCTTTTGTATTATTGATAATAACTTCTTTATTATCAATCATTGTTGTTATTCAATTCTTTAGTTCAACCAAATCTGAATATTTAGAGTCATCATCTAATCAAACAGATGACATATTTCCATACAAATCAAAGTGTGGTTCAAAATTTACATCATTTTTAACCATAGATGCTTTATTTAGTAAATCTGTAAAATTACAGTTTCTAATATTTTCTAAAAACTGTTTTGCAGGAATAATAGTTCTATCTGCTTCTGTTCATATATTTGTAAAATCAACATAAAAGATATCATCACTTTTATTGTGCATAATTAAATTTTTGTCAATTTTAGAAATCATTTTCTCAATTTCTTTAATTTCATCATTCTTTGAATTCTTTTTTTCGTAAGTTAAAAAATCACTTTTAATATTTCTACGATATTTTTTATATTTTTTAACTCTTGTCTCTGAAATTATAAGTTCTTGATTATCACTCATTTTTATTCTCTATCAGTTGCTTCTTTTTTAGATTTTATATGAATTCCATATGATTCTAGTCCTGTATAAACAAACACTAGATTAGGTGTAAATGTTTCAATTATCTTTTCTTTAGTAATTTGAAAGATTTCACAAAGTCTTTGTTTAATGAATTCTTTTCTTTCTTGTAAGATTCCATTATTATAAAAAACTATATATTCAATGTCTTTACTTTCTGTAGTTGCAAAAGTTTTCTTAAAGAATTCCATCATCTTTTCAAATGCTTTATGAAATCCTTTTTCACCTTTACCAAGTACAATACCAGCTAATCTATTTTTAATATAGAAGTTTATTACTGGTCTAGTATGAATTGTATTTAAAACTTTTGATAATATTTTAGGCGCTCTACCACTTTTTGATAATTGTTCTCATGATTCACACGTAAAGTTAGTGAAGTTGTGTTTGTATTGTTCTGAACAATACTTAACAATTTCTTCAGCTGATTTTCCTTGATCAACCATTTTTTGAGCATTAGTTAGTAAGTAATTAATTCCATATCCTACTTCTTTAGTATCAACTACATAAAATTTATCTTTATA
>JARHZT010000027.1 GCA_029258015.1 Malacoplasma sp.
AAACTCATTTTTTATTTCATTGAATATATCAATACTCTTTTTATTGTCATATGAAAAATATTTTTCAGCAATTTCTAAATTTGCTTTTGATAAAAGCATTTCAACATTTGATATTAATGAATTAAAAAATGGAATGTTGTTGTATCACATTTGAAGTTTATTAATTTTTTCTTTACTTATAGAGTCTAATGCTGTACCTAATCCATATCATCCAGGAAGCATCAATCTAATTTGCGATCAAGAAAAAACTCATGGAATAGATCTTAAAGATTCAATTGCTTTTATGTTTTCTCTACTAGCTGGTCTGCTTCCTATTTTTAATTCAAATATTTCATTTATTGGAGTTATTTTAAAAAAGATATCTGAAAATGTTTTATTTTCATACACAAGATTATGATATGTTTTAAAACTTATACTTGATAAATGGTCCATAGTTTTTAAAAATTCTTTATTTTCATCTTTATTTTCTTTATTTTTTAAAATAGTAACTTCTGTTGTGGCATTTAAAATATTCTCTAAATTAAATCAACCATTTCTAGGATTAGAATACTTTGCTCATATAATTTCACCTTGTTCTGTAAAACGTATTTTTCTACTAATGCTTTTAAATGGTTGTGATTTTATTGCATAGTATGAAGGTCCACCACCTCTACCTATAGTTCCACCTCTACCATGAAAAAAACTTATATTAATGTTTTCTTTAATAGCTATATCTGATAATTCTTTTTGACAATTATATATTTCTCAAGAAGATGTTAAATAACCACCATCTTTACAGCTATCTGAGTAACCAAGAAGAATTTCAATAGAATTATTTCATTGCTTTTTGATTATGTTTTTAAAGAATTTATCATTAAGCATTTCACATAAGATGTATTTAGATTTATTTAAGTCATTTATTGTTTCAAATAGAGGGACAATATTTATCAATTGTTTTTCATTAAAATTAAAATTTCCAGTTATTTTTAAAAGCAATAAAACTTCTAAAATATCGGAAAATGAATCACTATTAGATATTAAATAATTTTTTATTGATTCGCTTCCATATTTATTTCTTATTTGCTTTATTTTTGCAAACAATTCTATTTCTTTATATGATGTTTCAGTTAAATTACTCAGATTGATAGATAACTCTTTTTGATGAATAAGATTATTTAATATATTTATTTTTTCTTTTTCAACCAACTTTAAATAATTGGTGCAAATATTATTTTTAGCAAATATTTCATCAATAACTTCACTATGAACCTTAGAGTTTTGTCTTATATCTACAGACATTAAATAAAATCCAAATATTTTTATAGAATACATTAAATCTAATAGATTTCTTTTTATTATGTATCCTGATTCATTTTTATTTAAACATTCATAAATTATGTAAAGATCTTTAAATAATTCGTTGTTACTTAAATATGTTCCTTTTACATCTATGCTTTTTTCAAAAAATATCTCATTACTATTTTTAGGATGTAAATTATTTCATGTGTTTTTTAATTTAGATATTATTTTAATAACAGCTTTAGCATAATATTCATTCTCTCTATTACTTAAATTTATATCTTTAGTAAATCTTTTAATTTCATTGTCAAATTTTGTTAAAGTGTCATGAATTAATAAATCATTATATACTTTTAAAAGTTTGTTTTTATAAAAGGTAAAAATCTTCATTGATTGCATTTTAAAAATGTTTTCTAATGAATGAAAATCAACATATGGATTGCCATCTCTATCACCACCAATTCAACTATTAATTGTTATTGTTGGGTTAAAATTTAATTTACATTTATAAATATCTGAATATATGTTTTCAAATTTGTAATTTATCTTAGGAAGTATTTTAAAAAATGTTGTATCAAAATAATTTAAAACACCTTTAAGTTCCATTTCTACATTTTTCTTATTATCTCTCAGTATAGCAACTTGTCATAATATATCTATTAATGATTGAAGCTCTTCATCTTTTGTAAGAAGACTTACATCAAAAAAATCATCATTCATATTTGATAAATTAAGCAATTCCATAATTTGTCTAATAAGTTTTAACGTTGTCTCTCTTTGTACTTGTGTAGGGTGTGCAGTTAAAACTAAATTAATTTCTAAATTAGTTAATTTTTTTAGGTTTTCGTCAGATTTGTTTTTATTAATTAATTTGTATAAATCATCGTCCTTATATGAGTTAAATTCTCATTTTTTTACACCACTTGTTAGATAAATATCTTCAACAACATTAGTTAACATTTCATGAAAAACTAAAAATCTTGTTAAATACAATATTTCTATACTGGTTAATTTCATTACTTTATTTCTTATAAATTTAATAAGTTCATCATCATTATTATTTGTGTTGATAATTTTTAACATTTTTTCAGAAATTTCAAACAATCTTTTATTTGTATATTTTAAAAATGAGTTACTAAGCATTTTTAAAACTATATCTATTTTTGTTTTCATTTCATTTATCAAATATTTGTTACCAAAATTAAGTTTATTTTTAAAATCTATCATAAACAAATTTTAAAATAAAAAACATAATTTTTTTTTAATATAATTTATATTTGATAAGAATTTAATATGAAAAAAACAACTAGAAAGAACACCAAACCAGTATATGTTGGTGGAATACAAATAGGCGGAAATAACAATGTTGTTATTCAATCTATGACTACTACAAAAACTCATGATATTGATGCCACATTAAGACAAATAAAAGAATTAGTTAGAGAGGGATGTCAATTAGTAAGAGTTGCTGTTTTTGATGATAGAGACATAGATGCACTAAAAAAAATAATTGATTTAAGTCCTTGTCCATTGATAGCAGATATTCATTTTAATCCTATATATGCAATAAAAGCCATAGAAGCGGGTGCAGCCAAAATAAGATTAAATCCGGGAAACATAAAAGATGAAAAACAATTAAAGTTAATAATTAAACTCGCTAATGAAAGAAATATACCAATAAGAGTAGGTGTTAATAGCGGTTCATTACCAAGCGATTTAATGAAAACTCACGGAGTAACTTCTGAAGCTATGATAATAGCAGCTAGAAGATATATAAAATTATTTGAAGATAATGGATTTACAAATATAGTGGTTTCACTTAAAGCAACTAATGCATTATTAGCCATAGAATCATATTTAAAAGCATCTGAAGAATTCATCTATCCTTTACATATAGGAATAACTGAGTCAGGTTCTTTATTTAATGGAACAATTAAATCATCAGCTGGATTAGGTGTTATCTTATATGAAGGTATTGGAAATACTATTAGAATTTCATTAACAGGAAATCCAGTAAGCGAAGTTAAAGTTTGTAAAAAACTATTAAATACTTTTGGACTTTTTGACAATATGGTAGATGTTATTTCTTGTCCAACATGTGGAAGATTAAATTTTGAATTAGAACCTGTTGTAAAAGAAATAGAAAAATATACCAAGAAAATGGCATTTCCTTTAAAAGTTGCTATTCTTGGTTGCTCAGTCAATGGACCAGGAGAAGCAAAAGAAGCAGATATTGGAATAGCTGGTGGTGATGGTAATGGTATTATTTTTGAAAATGGAAAAATAATTAAATCAGTTCCAGAAGATAAATTAGTTGAAGAACTTAAAATATTAATAGATAAAAAATACCAAGAATTTTTAAAAAATAAGGAGAAAAAATAAAATGATAAATATTTTTTATAATAATAAAAACCTAAATGATACATTAATAGTTTCAGTTTCTAATGACCTTTTTGATAGAAAAGAGATTTCTGAAAAACACACTATTTTTTATAAAGATAATGAATTTATAAGTGCTAATATATTTAATTTTTCAAATTATTTATCTATAAATAAAAGTGGTTTTTTATATCCTACAAACGAAATAATTAAAGCTATTGAAAGCGCTATAAATATTAATTTAACAAAATATATTGATAAAAATTTTGTTGTAGGAAAAATTATTAATCTTATTCCTGTTCCAAATACACATTTAAATTATTGTGATGTTCAAACTGACAATAATAATATTATTAAAGTTATTTGTGGAGCAAAAAATGCTGCATTAAATGCTTTAGTAGTTGTAGCAATGATAGGAACATGTATGCCAAATGGATTACCAATAGTTAAGGGAAAGATTCAAGGATATGAATCATTTGGGATGTTGTGTAGTGAAAAAGAGTTGAACTTAGCGGAATCTAGTAATGGAATAATTATCCTAAATGAAAATCAATATAATGTCGGAGATTTATTTGATAAAGTTTTCTCAAATAAATAATATAAATATGAAAATTAAATTTGAATTTGAAAAATCAATTATTAATGGAGAATATTCAGCTAAATATTTTTTAACAACAAGAAAAATATTAGAAGATAACAACAAAAAAGAAAAAACATTACTGAGATTTAAACATTTTCAAAATAATGTAAAGGTTGCAGGGATTAGTGAATGTTTGCAATTATTAGAATTTGCATTACCAAAAGATGTTTATAAAAATACTAAAATTTATTATGTTCCAGATGGAACAATAACCAATGAAAATGATCCCATACTAGCAATAGAAGGTGATTATAAAGAATTTGGTTTCTTAGAAAACATCATTGATGGAATTTTATCTAGAAGATCATCAATAGCCACAAATACTTACAATATAGTAAATTTAATTGGTAGTAACAAAATAATATTCATGGCTGACAGATGTGATGATTATTTATTACAACCATATGATGGATATTCAGCATACATCGGAGGAATAAGACAGTTTGTTACAGAAAAACATGTTCACCTTTTAAAAAATTACAATGACACAAAGGTATTGGGAACCATTCCGCATGCATTAATACAACAATATTCTGGTTCTTTGTCTAAAGCATTGATTGATTATAAAAAATCATTTCCAGATAATCCCATAGTTGCATTAATTGATTTCAATAATGATTGCTTAAATGAAATACAAAATTTATATGATAACAACATAAAAAATATAGATTATGTAAGAATTGATACATCAAAAAAATTAATAGACAAATCACTACAAAAACAATTTGAAATTAGTAAAGATAATACATTATATGGAGTTAATCATAACCTTGTTTGCAATGTAAGAGAGAAATTAGATAGTTTAGGATATAAATCAACAAAAATTATAGTTTCATCATCTATTAATTTAGAAACAATTAAAGATTACATAAATAAAAAAACACCAATAGATGTATTTGGTGTTGGTAAAAATTTCTTAAATATTTTTGTTAATTTTACAGGAGATCTTATTAAACTGAATAATCAATACCTAGCTAAATCAGGTAGAGATAACAATATAGATTTACAACTTTCAAAAATGATGCAAATTAACTAACAAACAGAAACTATAACAATTGGATTTTTTTCAAATAATTTATCAACTTGTTTTGAAATGTACTTTTTAAGTACATTTTTTATTTCCTTACTATCAATCTTTTTCATTTCTTTTAATGTATTGTTAGCAAGAACTAATGCATCCTCTGCAATTTTTGCAAATGTCTTTTTAGTGTCATCATTCTCCACTGTAACACCATAACGTGTTAAATCATAAATCGTTGGATTAAATACTTTTTTATCTTCTTCATATTTAATTGTGTAAAAGATTATTCCAGAATCTGACATAATATGTCTTTCATGGAAAATACTTTCACCTTCTGTTAGCAACCCTTGAGAACCTATGTACATTTCATGTACATCATTTCTTTTTTTGATAGATACTAAATTTTGCTTATCAAATGTAGCATATTCACCATTATAAAGTTTTAAAACATTATCTGTAGGAAAATGTATTTCATTTAATATATTTGCTAATTTAATCATTTGATAATATTTTCCAAGTGTTGGAATTAGGTATTTTGGTCTAACTAAATTAACTAGATATTTGTGATCTTCAGCAGATGCTTCCATAGTTAAAAAGTGTTTAGGTAATGTCATAGCATCAATGTCTAATAATGAATAAGCATCCAATAATTCAGCTACTATTTTTTCAAATCCTATTTCCACCCTAAAACCAAACACTACAGTATCAGATTTCTTTAGAGCTAAAATATCATCTTCATTATTGGCAATTGACATCAATTTACTATAAAGTCTGTCTCTTGTTGTTGATATTATTACTATCCCTTTTTCTATTTCATTAATTTTATGAATAGGAACCATTGGAAAGTTTGATGCATCAAAATATTTATTTTTAACTATTTCATTAAATACATTAATAAAAACAGGATTGTAAATTACAAAAGGTAATTGTCTTTCCTTAGCAATTTGAGCTAATACTAAAAACGTATAAATATCATGATAATGACAAGCAACTATTAATCTTTTAACATCTTTTCTAGTTAATAAATCAACATAAAAATCTTTAGTTTTAAAATTTGGTGATGTATAACCGCTATTTCTTGTCGCATTACCAATGTTAGTGATTAACATTAAATTCTTTTGTTGATAAGTTAATAATGGTAATTTATTAACGTCATTAGCAAATATTGATTTAGTGTTGTTGTAAATAGCGAATTCATCAATATAAACTATAGATTCTTCACCAGTAGAAATTATAAATCCATATGTATCAGGCATACAAGTTGTTACTCTAAATGGTATTATTTTTACTTTTCCTAGCGCATATGCTTTTAATGGTTCTAACACCTTTGTTTTTAACTCACTAAAATTTGCATATTTTTGCATACTTTTCTTATTGAAGTGAGCATGTAAAATTACAGAACCTAATTTAGAAGTAAATATAGGAATATTTTTCATATATTCATAACAATATTGAATTGCTCCAACATTTTTATAACAAGCATTTCCTATTAATATACCTTTTATATGCTTTTCATTTTTTTGAATTCATTCCATATAAGGGATTGTCTTTTTAATACCTGATATTGATACAGGCGGAATTGAAATACCAAAATTAATAAGAATGTATTCGCCTTCTACATCCAGCACAAAACATGCCTTTTCAAATTCGTCCATTCCTCCTAACGGAAAAAAGTTTATTTTACTCATAGTATATATATCTCCTTAATAATCGGGGGTTAAGTTATCTTTTTTTCTTTTTTTAAGCGACAAACAAATTTCATATAAAACTATACAAAACCTGTTAATTTATAAACATTATATATAAAATTCTGTGTTTTTTATAAAAACTATGTAATAAAAAATATTTTTATGTTTTATACTAATTAAAAATTAGGATTTTATAAATAATATGGTTATTAATATTTGAACTTATTTTATTAATGGTATCGGAGCTTTTTCATCAATATTTGGAACAGTAACAATGACATTAACTCATGCTCATTATGATAACTATATATTAGCCAAGAGTGAATATGCTTTTATTGAATCTTATAACAAACATTATGATGTTATTCAAAATATGCCATCTAATGTCTTTGAAAACTATATGAGCATTAAATATGCAGACATAAATATAGATGATGCTCCATCTACAAGAAATATAAATTTAAATATTTTTAGGGGATTCAAAGAATTTAAAGACTTCAAACTATTTCTAAAAACAAAGATAGTAAAAAATAAAAAAAATATAGATCAAATGAATACAAATGTTTCTAGTGATACTTTTATAGATGGATTAAGAGTTCAAGTCAAAAACATAATAAACCAAAAAACAAATAATTCTCCTGAAAATCTAAACCAACCAGGTTTATATCCACAAGAATTTGTATCTAGTTTGGAAACATTTTATACATCTGATGCATTTGATAAAATTTATAAATTTGATAAAACACCTGAAATAGCAAGTATGATTGCTGGTATTGCATTTACAGTATCAGGATTTGCAATTATTGTAGGATATTGAGGTTTCTTTTTATATAAACAAAACAAAGATAAAAAATAATTTAGCTTTGTTTTTTTATATTCATCAATAAATCTCTATAGTTGTTTTCTGGTTCTGAAAATCATAAATCAAATTCATTGCCATTTAATAGAGCATTTAAAAAATTTTTATAACTAGCTTCTCATTTCTTATCTTTGTAAAAGTTTTGGGCCAAAAAGTCTTTCATACTATCTCTTTGTGTAAATCCTTCCATAGGACAACCACAGGGAACTATTGGCATTTTTTCGTGTTTAGCTGCTTTTGCAATATCTTTTTCTCTTCCTAAAATGAATGGTCTTATAAATCAAATATCAGATCTATCTAAATACATTTTTGGTTTAAATGTTGCTATTCTTCCTTCATTAATCATATTCATAAAAAATGTTTCAATAGCATCATCTGCATGGTGTCCCATAGCAACCTTATTACAATTGTGTTTTTTTGCTTCATCTATTAAAATTGCTTTTTTCATTTTAGAACATAAAGAACATTGGATTTTGTTCTTTTTTATTTGGTTTCTTAAAATTTCTCCCATCGTTGTGTCTACAATGTGAAAGTCAACACCCAATTCCTTTCAATATTGAATAATAGGATCATAGTCAATATGACATAAATTCATCTTCAAATGAATTCCACACACTTCAATATCTCAATTTAATTCACTTTTTAAAATTTGTTTGTAAATAGCCAGCGCTTTAAGTAGTAACATTGAGTCTTTGCCGCCGCTTACACCAACACCTATTTTATCTCCATTTTGAATTATACTAAAAGCTTTATTAGCTCTAATTATGCTTCCAATTGCTGTTCTCATATTATATCCATTAACTTTTTTCTTATAATGTATTAAAATTATAAAAAAATAAAATATATTATGAACATGGAAAACCAAATATCTGAATCTAAATCAAAAATACTACAACCCAAACTTATAAATCCACCAAAACCAACAAAAGGGAGCAAGCATATTTTATTAATACATGGATTTGCTACAGACTCAAGATCATGAAGATTATTTATTGAAAGAAATAAAAAAAATTATATTCATATCATAAATCTTCCAGGTCATGGAAGCTTAGAATACACAAAAAGAGAGTTGGACTTTGATTTTATAGTCAATGCAATTGTTGACCACATTATTGAAATGGATTGCAAAAAAGTAATATTGATGGGTCATTCTTTTGGAGGTGGAATTTCATTAGTTGTTAATGAAAAACTTAAAAAAATGAAAATAAATAAAATTGAAAAGCTTTTCATATTAGCCCCCTATACAAAATATTCCATTCCAAAAGTTTATAATAAAATACCTTTATTCAATGTTAAGGGTGCATCAGATTTTTTAAGTCTTCAAGAAGAAATATTTAAAAATGCCAAAAAAACATTAGAAAAACTTGAAGAGTATTTTTATGAAAAAGAAACTATTAAATTCTTTAAATCAAATTGAAAATACTTAAGATATATTATTTATCAAATGTCTAGACCTTCAACTTTTGCAAAAATAAATAATGCTATTAATTACATCACAGATAAGACATATTTATTTTTAGGTGAAGAAGATAGGTTAGTTCCATCCGAACTAATAATTGAAAGATTTAAAGAAATAAAACCATTAATTTATATATCAGTTTATAAAAATTGTGGTCATGGTTTCTTTGCAGAAAAAGATTCATACTTCTTTAATGAAGTTGATAGAATTATTTACAACAAAAAAGAAAAAACTTAGAAATTAGATTTCTAAGTTTTTTTCATCATTTAATATATCATCTAAATTTTTGGAATTATCCAATAAGAAGTTACCACTTTTTGTTCTGTTTAATCCCGTTAAATAAGCAAAAGTATTTAACTCAATACCAATATCATTTGCAAAAGATCTAACATAAAAACCTTTTGAAACATTTAGTTTTACCTTTAATAATTGATTATCTTCATCAAAACTTATTAGCTCTAATAAAAATATTTTTACTTCTCTTTTTGGGATTTCCACAACTTCATTTTTTCTTGCATATTCATATAATTTTTTTCCATTAATCTTAATAGAAGAATATATAGGTGGTGTTTGCATAATGGTTGAATTTTTATATTTATCAATATAATCAACAATTTGTTTTTTAGATACTTTTGCATCTGATTTATTTATTATTTTGCCTTCTGCATCATATGTATCAGTTTGTATTCCAAATTTTATTTCTGCTTCATATTCTTTATCTTCTAAAATTAAATTCCCCAATAATTTAGTTCCAGAATTTATTCCAAGTATTAATAAACCAGTTGCCATAGGATCTAGTGTTCCAGCATGTCCTATTTTTTTAATAGATTTATACTTTCTTTTTAAAACAGCACAAACATCATGTGATGTCATATTTTTAGGTTTATTAACTAATAAGATTTCTTTATACATATGATTCCTCACAATTCCTTATTTAATAAAACAATTTATTGTTTTATTAAATAAAAAAACCTTGCTAATGCAAGGTGATGTTAAACTATTATTTTTTAATGGTGCACTTAGAGGGACTTGAACCCACACTCGTAAGAATCAGATCCTAAGTCTGACGCGTCTGCCATTCCGCCATAAGTGCATGGTGCTTTGTGAGGGGCTCGAACCCCCGACCCAGTGATTAAGAGTCACTTGCTCTACCAACTGAGCTAACAAAGCGAGAAAATTTCAATGGTGCCGACTATAGGAATCGAACCTACAACCTACTGATTACAAGTCAGTTGCTCTGCCTATTGAGCTAAGTCGGCATGGTGGAGTGTGAGGGGCTCGAACCCCCGACCCTATGCTTGTAAGGCATATGCTCTCCCAGCTGAGCTAACACTCCATATAGGGGTTGTCCCTAAATATAATTTTAATTGGTGACCCGTACGGGATTCAAACCCGTGAATGCACGCGTGAAAGGCGTGTGTGTTAAGTCGCTTCACCAACGGGCCATAATGGCGGATACAGTAGGGATCGAACCTACGACCAACCGGTTAACAGCCGGTTGCTCTACCGCTGAGCTATGTATCCATTTAAACACTTAATAAGTATAACATATAAATAAAAAAAGTTACATTTTTTATTTATTTTATTTTTAATTAAGTGCTTTATATCTATTTATTTTTTATTTTTTCATCAATAGTCATAATTCTATTATTTGAATCTATTATTGTTTTTATACCAATAAATATCTTTACATCATACTTTGATATATAGTCAAAAATATTTTTCATAGCATCTATAACAACCGTTTTTTCTCCTTCAATAGTTGTTTCTAATGGACCCACATTAATGTTAATATTTGGTATTTTTTTAATAAATTCTATTAACCTGTTTATGTAATTTATTTTTTTATCAAAATCAATATTATCTAACGGAATTAGCTGTATTCCAAATGTTGCATTTATCATTAAAAATCTCCTTAATTTCTGAAAATAATTTTCTTTTATTTATAAATGTTTCTTTGGTAATAAAAATGATTAGAATAACCAAAATATTTATAGCAAATGACACTCAAATAAAAGAAGCCATTTTATTAAATTCTTTTTTTGATCCATTAAAATATATATCTATATACATTCCAATAATTGAAGAACCATATTTACCAAAAGTAATAAGATCTCTAAACTGACTTTCTCAAGAAAATAAAAAAATATTTAAATAATCATTAAGAATTTTATAAAGAGTGTATTTGATGAAAATCTTATTTTTAGAATAACCAATCATTTTAAAATACATTAGTTTCTCATTACTTATATCATTAACTGATGATAACATAGTTTTGGATATTACAAGTCCAGTTTCAAATCCTAAAATCAAACATATAGCAGAAGAAGGATTTGAAAATAATGGATTAAATATAAAAATTATAGCTATTATAGGGATTGCTCTTAAAATAGTGTTTATTAATATTCCAATGTAACCTATATTTCCAAATATTTTATATGATGATGAATATATTAATAACATACTAACTACAAACGAAAAGAACATAATAATAATTGTTTGTCCAAATAGATAAAATAGTTCATAAAAAATATTAAAATTATTAATCTCATTAAAAACATTCCAATCAGGATTAAACAGAGTTTCTAAAATGGAGTTTTGTAAATAAATAGATTCACTTCAATTTATTGAAAATAAACTATATATTAGTAAAGAAAAAAATGAAGCAAATAAAATTATTTTAGCTATTAAATAATAATCTTTTCTATTAATAAATCCCCTTACACTATCAGGTGTTTTAACTGTTTTTTTAGTCAGTAAAAATTTATTTATCAAATAAATCATCATTTCTAAAAAAATCATAAAAACCATTAGTGTAAGTATTGGAATCCCCATACTTTCATATTCATTATTCGATGCTTTATATATCAATTCTCCAATACCAGGTAATCCAAACACTCCTAATATTGAACTTCATCTCATATTTGATTCAAAAGAAAATAAAAATAATGAAATTATTTTATTACTCATTTGAAATCATACACCTTTTATGTATGCGATAAACACACCATTTCCTTGGAGTTTTAGTTTTTCGAAAATTGAATAGTTGATGTTTTGATAATATTCTGATAAATATTTGTGTGATCACAATCAGGTAAATCACATATATATTAAGATAAGACCTAAATCCTTTAAAAAAGTGTAAGAAAAAATATATATAAAAAATATTACAGGTAATGCTCTCAAAATAGGAATAATAATTTTAAAACTGGAAGTTAATCATCTGTTTTTAATAAGATTATTATTTTGAAAAAATGATGTTATTAGTGCAATCAAAAATCCAATAGCAGTACCCACAATGGCATCTTTTATAGAAATAAATAGATATTCATAAGAAAGAGTTCATAAAGACGTATTAGGATAATCAGATATTGAATTTTTAAATGAAAAAATTTTATTTATTCTATCTTTAAAAACCAAGATTCCATTTGGAGAAAGTTCAAAATCTAATAAAAGAAAAAAAGAAATTAGAATTGCTGTTAAAACAACAACCATAAATAATTTTAATAATCAACCATATTTAAGATAATTTAATTTATCAAATCAAATAGGTTTAGTATTCAAATTATTAAACATATAGATTCCTCAATATTTTTTTATCTATATCATTTATATCTTTAGCAAATTCTATTTTAGAATCTTTGATTCCTACAACTTTATCTATCAAGTTTAAATCTAACAATGATATGTCATGAATATTTATTAATCCTATTGCATTATTATCCACAATTATCTTTTTTATAATAGATAAAATTTTTTGAGAATTAACTAAATCTAAATTAGAAGTTGGTTCATCTGCTAAAACTATTTTTGGTCTTTTTATAATAAGTTTCGCAAGTTCTATTTTCTGCGCTTCACCACCACTTAAATCGCTTATTAATGTAAAAGCTTTTTCTTCCATCTCTAAACTTTTTAAAATTTCATAAATTTCTTTTTTTTGCTCATAAGAAATGATATTAAATATCTTTTTATACCATTTATTTTTATTAGACATTTCTAACTTCAAATTATCATAAACATTTAGTGTTTCAATTAATTGAGGTTTTTGACTAACTATTCCTATATTATTTCTAAATCTTTTTAAATTTTTATTATTTATCTCTTCATTATTGAAATATATATTACCTTTATTTTTTTTGTATCCAAAACATATTAGTCTAAATAATGTAGTTTTACCACTTCCTGATTTCCCTAAAATAGCCGTTAATTGTCCATTAAAAAAATCTAAATTTATATCATCCAAAATTAGTTTTTCAGTTTTTTGATTTCTATAGAATAATTGATTAATTCTTAACATATATTTTCTATGAAAACATTCCTATAACTTCTTTATCAAAATCATTAATTATTTTATAGCCATTATATCCTAGTGATTCACCATAATTATTGTTATTATCTATAAATGTTTTTTCTATTGATTTAGCGATTAAATAAGCTAAATCATTTTTTATAAAACCACTAAAAACTCCAATATCATATGGTGCTGGATTAGTAACTGTCAAAAATTCAATTGACGCATTATCTCTAGGTCTAAAACTATCTTTATTTTTTTTGTTATTAGTTCAAGCAAATGATCCTTCATCTGTAAAACTAATAACATATTCATTCAATTTTCCTATTTTCTCAGTACCATATTCATCAAATAAATATTTTAAACTATTATTTTTCATATCTAAAGCCAATGTTCAACTGTCACCTAAATTAAAGTGTTCTCTTAATAATTTTTCTTGTAATTTGTAGTTTCCATTTGATGTTTGATTTCCATAAATAATACCTAGGTTTCTAAAGTCTTCTCAATTTTTGTTATCTCATGCTGTTTTAGCATTATCTCTTTGGGTTTTTGTTCCAGATACAACAATCATTCCTCTATAACCATTGGTTAAATTATCCATAATGTTTGAAGTTGATTCACTATAAAAATGGTTGTATCTTATACCATTTCAATCATACAAAGGAGCCTTACCTTTTTCGTTCATTCAAGTTTCGAACGGAAAAATATTTGATTCTCTATTCTCACTAATACCAAAACTCAGATTCAGCATATTATTTGCTATTATTCTTAAAGGATCATTTTTCGAGCCATCAACATATTTTAATTTCATATCATTATCAAATTTAAACGATGTTGTTAGTGTTTGTATTAATGGTTGCGATTGCTTATAAAAATTATTTTGAATCAAATCATCAAATGGCAAAAATGTAAAAGTAGCAGAACCGTTTTCTAATAAATCTTTTTTTGCTTTTTTATCATTAATAGTTTTTGTTGTAAAACTAAAATTTGAATCTTTGTAATGACTGTCTTTTTTCAAGATATTAAAGTTCTTTTTAATTTCCTCAACAAACATAGTATTTGTTTGATTATTAATTTCTTTACTCAATACAAATACTAATTCATTATTTTTATTAGCACTACAAGATACTATGGTAGATATAGGTAAAATGCTAGCAATAAATAATGTAGTAATAGAAAATATTTTTTTATTCATATCATCTCCTCTATTATCAGTGGAAGAAAAAAAGTCTCATAAAACATGAGACTTTAAAAACTATAAACAATATAGTAATCAATGCCTCCGCTAGTATTAACTAGATCAGGTCATATGCGTATTTCTCAACTCTTATTTTCTTATAAGAGTACCGCCTGATAACTTGTTATAATTATACAACTATTTTATTTACTATTATCAACTATTTTATTTACTATTATCAGTTATCCATAAAGTATATGTGTTCTGTACCATCAAATATTTTATTTTTAAGAGCTTTAGCAAAAGTATATTCTTCTTTTTTTATTGTAAAAAATCTTTTATCAAAATCTAGTATAGAAGTGATTGTTGTGTCAAAAGGAAAAGAAGACATTAATTTAATAAAATCTCTTAAATCTAAGTATCCATATTCTATGATTTCATTTTTTTCTTTATCATAAACCACATATGATTTGTTACTCATTTTTATTTCACATCCACATTCATAATAAAGTTTTAAATATTTTTTATTTTCTTTTTCTGTTTTATAAGTAAAGTTTCCTATATCATTCATTTTTAGAAAATTAATATTTATTTTATTTATTAAATCAAAATCTATTTTTTCATTAATATTATCAACTTTTAAAAATTGATCTTTTCTTAAGAATCAATTTTTCTTAGATGTACATTGAAGAAAATCAAATGATTTATAAACATCATAGTTATAAGCTTGAATAAAAATCATATCTCCATAAAATTTCATATCTTCTATGAAATCATTTAAATATTTTTTCATTAATCCTTGGTTTTGATATTCTTTTTTAACAGAAACTGCAAAAATTAAATATCCTGACATTTTCATCTCTTGATAAACAATTCTTTTTGGAACAAAAAATGTTTGCATAACTAACTTATTTTCCTCATTCACAACCCCAAAAAATTTGGCATTTTTTAAATATGTATTATAAAGTTTTTCTCTATATGATTCTGGATCATTGAACGCTTCATCATATAACTTCTTTGATTCATTTATGTCTATTAGTGATATGTCTTTTATGATTTTCATAATATTTCTCTATTATCTTTCAAAATATATTTTTGGTCTTCTTATATAAATATATCAAACAGTATAAAACATAATAATAAATCCTGATAAAAATGAAATTATTAATGGTGCATATAAATAAAAATTAATGTTTGAAGCAGCTAATGAAATACCAGAAAAAATAAACAACATAGGTATTCCAATAAATAACCCATACATTAAGGATGTTAGTAATGCATTAAGTGGTTTTTGAGTTGATTGAAAATATAACATACCAGATACAGTTAAAGAAAAAACTATTAATTGAGACATCATTATATTCAACATCAAAACTGCATCATTATAAGTTGAGATTTTAGGAGTGATTTCAAAAAATCATAAAAACCCTCCTTGTAAAGCATTGATAGAGGTAGAGAACGGACAAACAAATAAATAGAATATTAGTCCATAAAAAACAGCCATCATTGTACTTATTCAAAAAGCTTTTAATACATTATCATTTCTTTTTAAACCATAGTTATAACTTACTACTGTTCTCCCGCCTCTAATAACACCAATTATTGCACTATAAAATAAATTGTAAATTGGTGTTACTGCACCCATTATATCAATGTAATAACTAGAATCTAAATTGTTTGATATTTTATTTGTTATTGCTGAAAACAAATGGTTTTGTGTAAATGAAAAAATAGCAGTAGCAGAATTTCTAAATAAACTAGCAGAACCAACAGATACTATAAGTAAAATTATGGTTCAATTAACTTTGAATTTTGTTAGTTTTAAATCAGAAAGCACTAAGAATGTTTCATTAGTTTTCGTTTTCCATAATATATAACCAATAAAAAAACCATTAGATATAACATAACTTATTATTGTAGCTATTGCACTTCCATTCATTCCAACATCTGTATAATAAAGCAATACAAAATCTAAAAATATATTTAGAAAATTTGAAAATAATGCCACTAATGTTGGTATAGAATTTTTTCCTTCACTATTTAGCATAGATGAAAATAACATTAAAAAATTATTAAAGATAGAAAAACCTACAATAATAAAACTATATTGCATAGCAAACTTTATGGAAATATTTTTTTTAGCTATTAAGAATTTATTTATTTCAAGATTTCCCGTATCAACAAAATCATTTTTAACTTGTAAATTAATAAATACATAAATTAATGAAGATAAAATTATTGAAAAAATAATAGAAATAAATAAACAATTATAAAATCCATTTTTTCATATTTCCTTAATATTAGAATGGTCTTTTTTTCCTAATGCATTTGAATAAGGAATAGAAGTCCCTAGTCCTATGAATAATGCTAGTGCTGTACAAAAAACTGTAATAGGAGAAATAGCAGAATTAGAAACTCTAATAATAGAAGTTATTGTCTTATGTGGATCTTCAAAATTCTTGATAAATTCATAAGCTGGATTATTGGGATTAAAATCTAAATTATTTCATCCAATTTCATTTAAAGTATCTGCTAAAAAATTTGATTTACTTATAGGCAATATTTTAGTCATCATGACTTGGTCTGCAAATATATATAAACCTGTAGAAAAAGAAACTAATATTGCTAAAAAAATTACTTTAGTTAGTGATTTAAATAGACTGGTATTTTCAAATAATTTAACACTACTTTTTAATTCAACCTTTGTTAATTTTTTATCATTTGCTTTCATATTTAATTATTTTTGCATTTGGTTTTTTAGGTAATCCAGGCATTAAAAATATTTTAGACATTATTGGAATAATGAATTTTGCTGCATGATTAAATTCAATATCAAAAACTTCAATTGTAAAATCTTTTGGATAACCTAAAATTGTTTGATCTGATGTTAATGAGTATTGGTTTTTAGCATTACATACATAGTAATTCTCTATAAAATTTTTGTTATTCTCTATTTTCTTTTTAACAAGATCTGAATACTTAACTTCTTTGGCACCATATATTGTTTTACATATTTTTTCAATCTTAGTATAAACATCATCTTTTGTATCATATGTGTAAGTAATAGAGTTGTTATTCTTAACATTTGACTTTATTAACTTATAAATGTTTTCACTGTCTTTGGGTCCATTTTGTCACATAGTAGATATTTCTGTAGGACAATGATTATCACAAAGAGATTTTAAATACATTAATTCATCTTTATCATCATCACTAAATTTGTTTATAACAATACAAAAATTTAGATTAAAGCTTTTTATAGATTCAATGTGTTTTATAACATTTTCAAAACCTTTTGATATTACTTCATAGTTGTCTTTTGTTTCTATATTACAGTGATGTTTAACAGATTTTAAAGTAACAGCTATAACAACTAATGAAGGTATTAAATTAGCTTCTTTACATTTTATATTCAAGAATTTTTCTGCTCCAAGGTCTGCACCAAATCCTGCTTCTGTTAGTATATATTCAAAATTATCTAAACCCATTTTTGTTGAAATAATACTGTTACATCCATGTGCTATATTAGCGAATGGACCACCATGGATTATTATAGGATTGTTATGTTTTGAAAAAGCTAAATTAGGTTTTAATGCTTTATCTAAAATTAACATAAGTGAATCTGTTATTTCTAGGTCCTTAATTTTTATGGGATTACCTTTTTTGTTTAATGCAACTATAGTTTCATTTAGTCTATTTATAAAATCTTGTCTATCTTTAGCTAAACAAAATAAAGCCATTAAACTAGATGCTGCTGTTATTGTAAAAAATGTATTTACTCTATCTGTTTTAGAAACATCATAATTTACACTTCTTAAACTTCTATCATTTACATCTATACATCTTTTTCAATATATATTATTCGAATCTATATCCAATTCTGAATTAAAATAAATTTCATTTTCCAAAACAGCTAAAATCAAGTTATTAGCTGCTTCTATTTCATAAAAATCGCCAGTGAATCCACAATTTATAAGTTGTGGATTTTGTATTTCGCATTCACCACTTCCTGTAGCTCCTCCTTTAATACCAAAAAAAGGACCCATTGATGGTTGTCTTAAACAAGCTACTGATGATTCATTAAAAAAGTTTAGTGAGTCATTTAATCCTATTAACGTTGTTGTTTTTCCTTCGCCAGATGGTGTTGGATTTATTGAAGTTACTAAGATTAATTTTTTATCTTTATATGTATTTGTTTCATTATTATTTGGAGTTATTTTGTAAAATTTTCCAAATTGTTCAATTTCATGATTTTTAAATTTTTCTAATATTCTGTTTTTATCCATAATTAATCCTTAAATTAAAAATAAAGCATAAATATTTTATTCTAAGATTTATCAAAAATATTTTTTTCTGTTGTTTTAAAAACAAAAATAACCTATATATTAATATTTTTTGGTATAAGTAAAGAGTAATAACAACTATGGTTACATATGAATTCCAAAAAAAGAGAAAGAGCTAAAATATTATTTTTTCAATATTCAAATTATTCAGAAAATGATATTTTAAAAATTAAAGAGATACATCATGGATACACAAATTTATCTTTTTTATTTGTTACTAAAGATAAAAAGAAATTCCAAATTAGATTGGGTCAAAATAATGAAATAGTTAATAGAGACAATGAAATAAATATAATAAATTTGTTGCCTTATAACTATTACTTGTACATGGATAAAAAGGGTAATGCAATTAAAGAATGATTGGAAGGAATAAACCCTAAATTTATATTTAATAAAAAAAGAATTATCGAATTGTTATCTGATGAAATAATAAAACTCCATAAGATAAATATAAAGGATGCTAAATTAATTAAGCATGATTATTTTGAATACTATAAACAATCATTTGAAAAGTCGTTTCCTCAATACTGTAAAAAATATAAAGAAATTCTTAATAAACACAAGAATCTTAAACAAGTTCTTTCACACAATGATATTAATCCAATGAACTTTTTATACAATAGAAAAGACAAAAAAATAATATTAATAGATTTTGAATGAGCAAGAATAAACAATGAGTATTTTGATGTAGCCAATTTCTTTAGAGAAACAAATCTTTCATGTAAATGACTAGAGTTTATGTGTAATAAAATGTCATTAGATTATGAAATTATGAAAGAATTTGTTTTTGTTTCAACATTCTTTGCATATCAATGAACATATGCTATAGCAGAAACAAAAAAATCTTTAGCATATAGAGATCAGGTTTTAAAAAAAACTAAAAAGTTTTATGAGAAACTTTCTTAGTTTTTATTTTGTTCAAATATTTCAAAAACATTTTTTATAGAATCATCCATATCAAAATATTTATAATTAGCTAGCCTTCCTAATGGAATAATATTATAAGCACTTAGCAAACTATTATATTTATCATATATTTCTAAATTTTTAGAATTGTTTATTGGATAAAATCTAGTCTTAAATCTTTCACTATTTTCATCTCATTGCCCTGGAAATTCTTTAGATATAGTTGTATTTCTTAAATGTTCTTGTTTTGAAAGATATTTATACTCAGTTATTCTAGTCATAGATTTATGTCATGGATAATTTACAACACCAACCTCTTGATAAAAATCAAGATTGTGATCTTCAAATTGAATATCTAAACTTCTATAAGGTAATTTTCCATATTTATAATCAAATAGTTCATCTATAGAACCACAATAGTAAATAATGTTATCACTTATATCTTTGTTGTTTAAAAATATCTTTTTATCTTTAAAAACTACATTTTTTTTGAAATCAAACAATAAATTTAAATGAATATTCTCATGATCTATGATGTTTTTAAATAAATTTGTATAGCCATTAGATGGTATTCCTTGATATTTATCATTGATAAAATAATTATCATTAAAATCTAAATTAATCTTTACTCTTTTTAATACATTTTCATCAAGTTCTGATACGGAAATTCCTCACATTTTTATAGTGTAATTTTTATAAATATTTTCAAATATATAATTTGCAAATTTCTTTAAAACAGCATCTTGAACACTTAACAATTCATATATATTAATACTTTGCTCGTTATGAAAGAATCATTTTAATTTTTGAATTATTATTTCTGCTGATTTTTCATCATAAAGTTCATTAATTGAAGTGAAATTTATAGGAAAAGAAATTAGTTTTTTACTTCCTTGCAAATTTACTTTCACTTTATTTTTATATCCATTAAATTCACTAAATCTATTTACAAACTCTCATACATCTTCATATGAAGTATGAAAAATATGTGGTCCATATTTGTGAACATAAATTCCATCTTTATTTTGATAATCAAAGCAGTTTCCACCTATATTATCTTTTGATTCAAATAAGAAAACATCATACCCATTTTCTGCATACAATCTACTCATGGTACATCCAGAAATTCCAGCACCAAATATATAAACAACTTTTTTCATTTTTATTTATCAATCCCTTAATTAAAAGAATTATAAAATAAAAAAATACTAAATTTAATTTAGTATTTTTGTTTTTATTAATTTTTACTATTAGTGTCTTTTTTTTCTTCAGATTTATTTTCTTCTGGTTTCTTTTCTTCAGGTTTAGATTCTTGTGCTTTTTTCATTGCTTCAGCAAATTGAGAAGCCATAGCTTCAAATTGATCTATCTTAGATTTTAATTCAGATCATTTTTCTTCTTTCATTAATGTTTCTAATTCATTAATTTGTTTTTCTGCATCTTCTTTTTGTTTAGGATCAGCATTTTTGCTTTCTTCTGAATTTAAACCTTGTTTTAAAGTATTAATTAATGATTCTGCTCTGTATCTAGTTTCTTTTTGTTCTTTTAATTGAGCATCTTTTTCTTTATTTTCTTCTGCTTCTTTAACCATTCTATCAATTTCATCTTGTGATAAACCACTAGAGTCTTTAATAGTAATGTTAGCTTCTTTATTAGTCTTTTTGTCTACAGCTTTAACATTTAAAATACCATTTGCATCAATGTTAAATGTAATTTCGATTTGAGGAACACCACGTGGAGCTGGTTCAATTCCATCAAGTACAAACCTTCCAAGAGATTTATTATCAGCAGCCATTGATCTTTCACCTTGTAATACATGAACATCAACTGCTGGTTGGTTATCAGCTGCTGTTGAGAAAATTTGTGATTTTGATATAGGAATAGTAGAGTTTCTTTTAATTAATGGAGTAGATACACCACCCATAGTTTCAATACTTAAAGTTAAAGGTGTAACATCTAATAATAAGATATCTTTAACATCTCCCATTAAAACACCACCTTGAATAGCAGCACCTTGCGCAACTACTTCATCAGGGTTAATGTTTTTATCTGGTGATTTACCTAATTTCTCTTTAACTAATTCTTCAACTGCAGGCATTCTTGTTGAACCACCAACTAATAATACTTTGTGTATATCACTAGCTGTTAATTTAGCTTCTTTTAAAGCATCTTCAACCGGTTTTACAGTTCTTTGAAGTAAGTCTTTTGTTATATCTTCGAATTTAGCTCTTGTAAGTTTTAAGTCAACATTTAAAGGTCCAGTTTCAGACATAGCAATAAATGGTAAGCTAATTTCTACTTCTTTTAATCCTGAAAGATCAATTTTTGCTTTTTCTGCAGCATCTTTTAATCTTTGCATAGCCATTTTATCTTTTGATAAATCTACTTTATCATTTTTCTTAACTTCTTCAATTATTCAATCAATAATTTTTTGGTCTCAGTCATCTCCACCTAAGTTGTTGTCTCCTGATGTAGATAAAACTTCAAATGTACCATCTGCAATTTCAAGAATTGAAACATCAAATGTACCACCACCTAGGTCATAAACTAGAACTTTGTGTTCATTTTGTGATCTATCCATGCCATAAGCTAATGCAGCAGCTGTAGGTTCATTAATAATTCTTTCAACATTTAATCCAGCAATTTTTCCTGCATTTTTTGTTGCATTTCTTTGAGCATCATTAAAGTATGCTGGAACTGTAATTACAGCTTTATCAATTGTTTTACCTAATTTTTCTTCAGCACATTTTTTGATGTAAGTTAAAATTTGAGCTGATATTTCTTCAGGTGTGTATTTTTTACCATTTATTTCAACAATTTCTTTAGTACCCATTAAACGTTTAATTGAGTGTACAGTATTTTTGTTAGTAACCATTTGTCTTTTAGCAACTTCACCAACAATTATTTCTTCACCTTTAAAAGCAACAACACTTGGGATAGTTCTTTTACCTTCAGGTGTTTCTAATATCTTTGGCTTTCCATTTTCCATAACTGAGATACAAGAGTTAGTTGTACCTAAGTCAATACCAATAATAATATTACTTGCCATTTTATCTCCTTTTTTATATGTGTCTTTATAAATATACTTTACAAAATTATCATAACATAAAAAATTAGCACTCTTAATACTTTTTTGCTAATTTCCATAATAAAAAATAAAAAAACAGTAAAACATATTCTAGTTTTACTGTTAATTTTCTGAATTCGGATCAATTAATTCTTCAGTATAAGTTGTAGTTTTAGTTGTAACTACTTCATGAGTTTCAGGTTCTGGTTCTGGTTCATACTCTTGAACATAGTGACTTTCTTCTACATATTTATTTGTTTCGTGAGTTACTGTTGGTTGTTCTGAATATACTTCATGCATCTCATTAATATAATTTGTATGGTGAGTTGACTCATCATAGTATTGTTCTACACTAGGAGTATATTGTGTAGTTGTTGTAGTATTATAACCATACTGTTCTGGTTGATAATGAGCATATTCTTGGCTTTGATATTGTGGAGTATTTACATAATGAGTATTAGTTTGGATTACATGATTATAATCTTCAACTCTTACTAATCTTCCACTAACTTCATCAAATGCATATCCTTTAGGTAATACTTGTCCAGGTCTTAAATAGGATCTTATAACTACCTTATCATTATCTGCTATATTTGGTAATTTATGTTCAATTACTTGATGTTGAATTTCTTGAGTAGAAGTTGTTACATAACCATTTGGATGAGCATATTGTGTTTGATAAGTCTCTACAGGATTTTGATATTGATCATTATAGTTTTGTACATTATTATAATTTACATTTTTATTTTTGCTTGTTTTTTTATTATTTTCTTTATTTTTGCTCTTTTGTAAAAGAGAATAAGTTTCATATCCTAAATATCCAGATAATCCTAAAAATAAAATTCCAAAAACAATTGATGATGAAAACATTCCAACACCCAATGGAGAACCCTTACCATTAAATATAGCATTTAGTTCTGACGAAGAAATACTTATGAATATAATGAATAACAATAAAAATAACATTGCCACACAAGTTAATACAATCATTATATTTTTTTTAATATCTGCTTTTTCCATAAAACCTCATAATATAAAACAAAAAAATAGACTATTAATAAAAATAGACTATTAATATTATCTAACTTTTTTGAAAATTAAACAAGGGACTAATAAATAATATTAGATAATTGCTTGCTTAATATTTTGTTTTTTTAAATAGATTGCCATATAGACAAAGTTCAATAAAATGATTGATATTATACCAAGAGAACCATATAAATAAGGTAATCAATTTATTGATAATGATATATAAATTACTGATAAGTTAAAGATAAAACTTTGTACAGAAAACAACATCAATCAAAGCATCCCTATACCAATTAACATTGAAATTATTAAAACAGGAATGAATGTTATATAAAGTATTTTTAAATTATCTTTATCTCTATAACCAAGAGTTTTTAAAATAGCTAGCATTTTTTTGAATTCATTAATCATAACTGAACTAACAATTAATATAACCATAATAATTATTGGAACAAAAATTGCTATTAAAACATTTTGAATTACCAAAAATGAATTAAATATAGTTGTATATGTGGCAAATGTAGATTTGAAAAAATCTATATTAGACAATGAAATAGAAATTGGCTCATCACCAAAAATACTTTCTAAATAGTTGGATAGAACTTTATTACCTAAAGGATATTCACTTATAAGTATTTCTATTACATCATCTCTAATGTTTTCAGTTCATTTATAATCTTTGTATTTATCATGACCTGCTAAATATTTTTTAAACAAATCAACTCTTTCAGATCAAAAAGGAACTATCATATCAAAAATTACATATGGATTAGTTTTAGATAAAATATTTGCAAACTCATTTGAATCAATACTATGAAAAATAGATCAAAATCCTATACTAGATTGAATTGTCATGCTACTTAACAATAATGGATCTTTTTCTCTTGAGAAAATTCCATTAAATGGTACATACATAGGATATATTTTTTTATAATCCATAACCTCAACTTTAAAATTATTAGAACTATAAATCTTATACTCTTCATTGTAGTTTTCACTTTGTTTAATATTAGGTTTTCCTATGCCTTTAAATGTGTAGTCAGCTATATCAAATGGTGCATCTCTTTTTGTTTCTCTAACAAAATCAGATATTATCATTGCACCTTGTTCAAAGTTTAATTTTAAAATTTCATTAGCAAATTTCTGAGAAGTATAAAAAGAAACACCAAATGCATCAGACGCAACATCTACAACCTTAAATTTAATTGTATTTATACTTTCATCTTTATAAAATTTCTTAGAAAATCTATCATATGTATTGATAGCAACAATTTCAAATTTATCACCTTTCTTAAAGCCATATTTTAATTCTGCACCTGAATTTACTATTATTGGATAATATTCTTCTTCAATATCATGTGAAGATTGTTTATCAATTATCTTATCTTCTAATAAATTATTTATATTTATATCATTATAGTTTTTTAATGTTACATAAGTAGAGTTTGCATCAATACCTATTATTTTTTCTCGTCCAATTTCTTTATAATTTTCTTTTTGATTTTCTTCTTGAATATCTTTTCCTTTTTTCTCTACAATTACAGAATCAACATAAGTGTATGTTTCCATTTCTTTGTTCATAGGAATAATTCCATAAGCAAACTTAATATCTTTAGAGCTTAATTCTTTTGAACCATAAACCATACCTATGAATTTTAAAAACTCATTATTAAATCTAATAGAGTGTAAATCTGTTGGATCAATAGGAGTAATAACATTTGTTGCCATTAAACCTAATTTTTTGTTTTTACCATCATCTTCACTAATAATAAATGGTCTAGGATTTTGTTTTGTACCAGAACCTATATCATTTACTTCTTTCAGTTGCTTAATACTTAATATTTCATTTAGGAAGTTGCTTGAAATTGCATCAATCATAGAAACTAATTCTGATGACATTGATTGCTTAACTAAATCTCAAGCATTTAGTGATAGAGATGAAACTGTAATATCAAAATCTAAAAGTCATTTTGAGAACACAGCATTTCTAAAAAAATCTATATCATCTATAACCAAATTGTATGATGAATAACTCGGTAGTATTAATGAAGAAAAATATTCTTTATTACCATTTTCATCAACAATTACATTTCCTTCTAAATCTCTTAAAGCAAATAAATCTCTATTATTTTTTTTGCTTAAATCAGTTTCATTCCAAATATATGTATATGGTTGAACAGTATGATAGTTATATGAAATAACCGATCCTTCATGTATTCCATTAATCCCTATGTTTGCATTTGAAACACCAAGGTCCGCATAATCTTGCACTCTATATAAACCACTTTGTTCAGTAGGGGTTATCAATTCAAAACTATAACTATAATTTCTATTTGATTGTGTATTTTGTTGTGATTCCTTAAATTTTAAGGGTAATGTACCACCAACAGAAATAACTGATAAAGCAAAAGAACACATAATAGTAAGCAATGAAAATTTACCTATTTTATTTAAAATCAATGCACTTGTAAATTTTCCTACTACAGGCATATTGAATTTTAAACCTTTGAAAATAAACAATGATTTATTTATCTTCATATCTGTATTTTTAGATATCAATGCACTAATTGGTGTTTTAAATAAAATTAAAATTCCTATAAAGCAGAATAAAAAGAAAAACACATATACAATCAACCCAGATCCTAAAAATCATAATGGTGAAAAACTTGAGTTAGTTACTTTTATGAATCAATAATTTTTTATAATATCCAAAAATAAATATTGAGTAAAGTGTGCAGCAATATATCCTATCATTCCAGCCAATAATGCTATAAACAATACAACTATAGATAGTGATAAAACTATTTTTCATGTAGACATACCGTTAGCTTTAACTATAGCTAATGATGTTTGATTGCTATCTACATAAGTTTTTATTATTAAGAATGATAAGTATATACCTATAGCAACCAATAACAGTACTATTATTAATGCAAACATTTGAACATAGTAGTCAATTATTATCGGGAATGAATATCTTAATGTTAAAAGATTCTTATTATAAGTGGTATCAGTTGCAAAATATGCTTTCTTTTGAACTAATTTATCCATTATCTTGTTGATGTTGTAAAGGTATGTGCTGTGATAAATATCCAAGTTTTTAAATTTAATAGCAAAATATTCATCTTCAATAACTGAATTATTAGTAGACAAAATCGAATCATAGCCCTGATTATTTACATAAATTAATGACTCATTATGTGAATTTGGTATAGGTTTATTAACTGCCACAATCGGATATGCATTCTCGGCTGAATGACCTATTCCTATAATGATAAATCTTCTTGAATTAATATCAATTACATACTTATCATTTAAGGATTTTTTTCATTTCAAAAACTCTTCTGTATAGTGACTTGGACTATTATCTGGTGTTGCATTACCATCATCAGTATTTGAATTTTTATTTTCATTTATTGCATTATCTCATTCTTTTTTCGACAATACTTTTTTACCATTATCTACTAATCATTTTTCAGTTACTATAACAGCATGACCATATGGTGTTGCCTTAGAAATTCATCCATCTTGATCAACAAAAGAAATACCATATTTTACATTTATCTTTATATCCAAATTTTGATTGCTAGTTGATATCATCTTTTTTTCATTATTTTCTATTTTTATTGGAACCAATGAAAATAATTCATAATAATCATTTGGATCAATAATATTATTGAATCTGTAGTTATTTCATATTTTATTACTTAAATAAGTAACTCTAGGATACAATGGATCATCTAATTTAAATCCATTTATATTAGCATCTTTAATAATCTTAACTAAGTTTATAAAATAATGTCCATTAGGATTTGCCGATCAATTATTAGCATTTTCATTTGGTCTAATGACACTATTAGGAATATATGTTGTTTTAAATAATGTATCAATAACATCTAAATATTTTGTACTATTTTTTAATTTAGTACCATCTGAAACAACCAACTTGTTAACATCTGCACAGCTTGATTCATTACAATCGGATTCATTTTTAGCAGAAACTAAAAAACTATTTGATGATTGAGAATCAACAATAGTGAATGATTTTTGAATATTAAATGTATTGTTATTTTGTTCTTTCAGAATACTTGATAGATATTCTTTTTCATATACTATTAATTCATCAACTAACTTTTTTTCTTCTTCTAATGAGTATTTATAAATTCAATCTTCTACAATTTCTTTACCTGAAATTGTTTTATCATTTCCTATATTAAACTCATATTGTAAATCTTTTAAATCATTAAAGTTTTTATTTTTAACTTCTTCTACTATTGATGGATAATCTTTTATTAACTCTTCTTTTATTCATGATGTATTTACAGAATATACAAATCTTGTAAGTTCATTATATTTTTCTATATCATTTGTTTTTATATATTCTAGTGTTTCTAATTGCAATTGATTTAATTGAGTTTCATCAATATGAATATTAAAAATCAAGTCACTTTCAACATCTTTAGAACTAGTGGAATCATAAAGTTTTGCATTAGAAATATATTGTTTGTCATGAAAAATTTCTATATACTCACTTAAAGGATTTATATTAGAAAGTTTTCAATTAAAATCTCCTAATGGAATAGACTCTGGAACATCTATATGCATGGATGACATTAAATTAAACACATCTTCTTTTTTTAAAATTTTATCCAAAAGTTTAGCAATGCTTCCATATTGGAATAAATCAAAATTTATGTCAGTGTGTCAGTATTGTTGTGAAACGAAGAAAGGAGAAGCTTTATCATCAAAATAGACTTGATAATTATAATTTTCACTTATCTCAGTACTAGTATTATATGAAATAACATTTGTAGGGTATTTTTTAGTACCACTTAAAACATCTATTTTGTTTTTAAAAATACCATCATTAAAAAATCCTTTACTTTTATAAAACTTTTTTCCAATCTGATTATTACCATTTGCATATGGGTCAATTGCTTGTTCTGTTAAACCTGTGAATGGGTCAATTTCATAAACAATGTATTTTGGATCTTGATCTTTTTTTAATTTTAATCCATTTGCTCTTCAATATTGATAGTTTTTCGGAATCTCTGTGTATCCATAAGATTTTAAAATTCCCTTAGCTCTTAATCTAAACATTTCGCTTTTATCATTTATACCAGGAGCTTCAAAAAATGGATTTATATTTGTTCCATTAGAATCTTTTGCTATATAGTATGGAAATATGTAATTTGAATACTCTGGTTGAAATTTATATCTTAGTTTTGATAAAACAGCTTGTTGATACATAAATGAATTTTTTTCTTCAGAATAGTCTATGTGATTTAAAAAATATCTATTGCTGTCATCTATTGGTTTTTTAATGTTATTATGATCGTTTCAATCAAACTTAATCAAGTAAATAGATTGGGTTAGATTGTCATTATCCAACTTTCCTTTACCTATTTCTAAAATTGCATCTTCTGCATTAGATTGTGATGTTAAATCATTATATGATTTAGACAAATTCTTTGAAAAATATACAGAAGAAAATGTAGAAAAAATAATTGCAAATATTATAAAAAACATTCCAAATAATAATAAAAATGAACTTTTAAAAGATTTTAAAACTTGCTTAATTAGTTGTTTCATATTTTTGAATTATACAATAATTTTATTTTTTAAATTAAATAAAAAACCAATATATAATATTGGTTATTTGCTATTTAACTATAATTCTTATATGATTTTTTTTTCCTTTATGTATAACAAAATTATTTTTATCAGCATTTAAATCATCTATTTTTGAATTTACATCTGTTATTTTAATATTGTTTATCGATATAGCATTTGATTGAATAAGTCTTCTAGATTCTGATTTTGAAGGGGAAAGTTTTGATAATACCAAGATATTATTAATTGAAGAATCTTGATTAAAATCATCTTTTGAAATAATAACTTCTGGTAAATTGTGACCTATGTTTTCAAAAGCAGCTTTTGACTGTTCTATAACTTTATTAAGATTTTGTTCACCGTGGATAATTTTAGTTAATTCAGATGCTAATACTTTTTTAGCTTCTTGCATCTTTTTACCTTTTTCTTTGCACAAATCATGAATTATGTTTTCGTCTAATTCTGTTAATAATTTCAAAAATTTCTCAACATCAGCATCATCAACATTTAATCAAAATTGATAAAATTCATATGGTGAAGTCTTTTGTTCATCTAATCAAATAGCACCAGTTGCAGTTTTCCCCATTTTTGTACCATCTGATTTAGTTAAAAGATTAAGTGTTAATGCATGAACTTCTTTACCTTCTTTTCTTCTTATTAAATCGACCCCTGCTAATATATTAGATCATTGATCACTACCACCAAGTTCCAATGTAGCATTATGTTCTCTAAAAAGATGTAAATAGTCATAAGCTTGCATTAACATGTAATTAAATTCTAAAAATGTTAATCCTTGCTCCTGATTAAATCTTGTTTTAAAAGCTTCAGCTGTTAACATTTTATTTACAGAAAAACATAATCCATATTCTCTAAGAAATTGAATTCAATTAATACTTAATAATCAGTCTGCATTATTAACCATAATCGCTTTATTTTCACCATCAAAATCTATGAATTTAGACATTTGTTTTTTAAAACAATTACAATTGTGTTCTATTGTTTCTTTATCTATTAGTTTTCTCATGTCATTTCTTCCAGAAGGATCACCAACAAATCCAGTACCACCACCAATTAAAATTATTGGTTTATTTCCGGCTTTCTGTAAATGCTTAATAGCCATCATTGTAAGAAAGTGTCCTACATGCAAACTATCAGCAGTTGGATCAAAACCAATATAAAAAGACACACCTTTATTTAGTTCTTTTTTTAATTCTTCTTCATTAGTATGTTGAAAAATAAAACCTCTTTTTTGTAAAAACTCAAATATATTTCTTTTCATTTTTATAACTCCATTCCAGAATATTCAATAAGTTCTTCATTATTTTTTTTAACATTAATCCATAAATCTATTTCGTTATGACCAGGACATATGGTTGTTTCATCATTAAAATAATTTAACATTTTTTTAATAGATTTTTTAAAATGATTATCACCTTCGTTAGTCATATCAAAAAAACCTATATTTTTAGCAAAGAAAAAATCTCCAGTAAAGAAATAATTTTTATATTGATAAGTATAGCTACCAATAGTGTGGGCTGGTGTATTTAAGCATTTTATTTGAATGCCATTGAAATCTACAATGTTATCATTAGTTAATCAAATTATTTTTTCTATAAATTCATCATCTTCTAATGCATCATCTAAATAATTAGAATATTTTGAATTTACATATTCTTTTTCTTGTTTGCCTATATAAATATTTTTAGCATCACTAATTAATTTTTGAGTACAACCAAAATGGTCAAAATGATGATGAGTAATAAGAATAATATAGTCTTTAATATGATTTCTATCAATAAAGTTTTTTATCTCTTTTTCTGCAAAACTTGGATCTATTATTATTGCATTATTATTTTCATGAATTATGTAAGTGTTATTAATTAATGGTCCATTTTTAATTACAACAACATTTTCGGATAGCAAAATTGTTTGATTCATATATTCACCAAATAAATTTATAATTTATATTAAATTATATAAATTCTACATAGAAAAATATAATATTAGTGTGTAATTGATTTTTAGAACATGGATAAAATATGAAAAAAATTGAAATATCAGCATTAGCATTTAATCAAAATGATTTTATTAATGACGCAATTAAATTTAAAAATAATCAGATAATGGATTTACATTATGATGTAATGGATAATATTTTTGTTCCAAACACATCTTTTCCTAATTTGGAAAATCTTGATTTTTTAATAGAAAATGGTTTTAACATAAGTATTCACTTAATGGTTAAAGATGTTGAATCTTATCTAAAGAAGGTTGTTTATAAAAATGTAAAATATATAACCTTTCATTGCGAATCACAATCTGTTTCAAAAAGTATAGAATTCATAAGATTTATAAGAAGCAAAAACATAAAAGCAGGAATTGCTATTAAACCAAAAACAAATTTGGACGACTACAAAGATATTATAAAAATTAGCGACATTATAACTGTTATGAGTGTTGAACCAGGATTTGGTGGCCAATCTTTTATAGAAGGTAGTGATGAAAGAGTTAGACAAATAAAAAAGATTGCTAAAAATAATGTAATAATTCAAATTGATGGCGGAATAAATGAAAAAACCCTACAAATAGTTAAAAATGATTGTAACTTATTTGTAAGTGGTTCTTTCTTGTATAAAAATATAGATAACTATAATGACTATTTAAAACTTATCACTGATAAGAGTTTGTAGTCATTTTTTATCTTCATCAGTTATTGTTGGACTCATTCCAGTAATAATGTATTTGTTATATCATTCTGTTGTATCATCAATTATTTTTTGAAAATTATTATTTTGCAAATCTATTCATGCAAAGTCTATTTTTCTTTCTTTGGGATTAAATTTTTCTGGAAATGCATAATCTTCTTTTTCTAAAAATCCAACAGCAAATATTCCTTTAGAAATATTTCTTAAATACATATATAAAGAAAGTTGTAGTTCATAATTCAAAGGAATTACTATATTTCCATCTTTATATCATTCCGACATCTTCCCTTTTTCTTTTTTAACTAATGGAATATTGTCAGAATCTTTTTGCATTCTCAATACACCATTTTCGTGTTTATAAACTAATGAATCAATAGATGTTGTTTTAATCTCTAACATTGGATAGTCATCTTTATATAAAAACTCCCCATTTTCATTAACCGGCTCTCCATCAGGGATACCACCAAATATTTTATTTTCTTTAAAAACATCTCATTTAACTTGAAAAGGATTGTGCTGTTTAAACTTTATTCCTGTTTCTTGCTCAACGTAATTTTTTATTATAGGTTCAATAACATTTCCGGTTTTAGAAAGTGTTTCATCCATTTCTTCATAATAAATATTAGTCATAATAGTTCAAATTTTTAATGGACTAGTATATTTGTCTTTACCCAATATTGAAGCTAATCTTGATCCTGTTATCTTTTTAAATTTCTTAAAATTTTGTGCAAGATATTCATTAGATAAATGAATGCAATTATTTGAAATTGTAAAATCTTTTTTGTATTCTGCTTTTAATGGCATATAAATCCTTGTGTTTTTGATAATTACTTAATAATATTAATATAATCTAATAATATAAAAATAATATGACTTGATTATACATACTATTAATAACAATATTTGGCATCATTGTTTCAAACGTTTTATATACTTATCTATCAAAGTTAGTATATAAAAGTAATTTCTTTTTGAAAAACAAAAATTTAGGACAAACCAAAAAACTATCTAGAGAAAACTTTGAATGGATTATATGATCATCAATATCAGTAATTTTCCTAATTTATTTTATCACTGTTCGTTTTTATGACGATTGGGATAGATTTACAAAATATATAAATGATAAATCAAATTATCCTTCAACAAATCAATATGCTCATTCAATATATATTAGCAAGGCACTATTATTAGACATGTGTCCATTTATGTCTTTATCTCTTCCAATAAGTTTTATATGCGACAAAACAAAAAGAGCACCAAGTTTTTTTGCTCCTTTTTGTATATATGGTGGTTGTATTACATTACCATTTATTCCATATTCTGAACCTAATGCAGTGTTTGATTGACATTATATTTTTATAGGTACAGATGCTAATCCTATATTCTTTTTTATGCATTTTTATTTAACAGTTTTTGGAATACTTGCACTAAGAGCTAATACTAGACCAAAATTCTTTGATTTAACTTATATGCACATAATAGCTGCAATATATTTTGCTTATGTGGTTGGAGTTTCCAGAACTATGAATGTAACTTACAATGTTACAGGAACTTCAATGAATGATTGAACTGATCCAGTTTTAGGTTCATATCATGGTGTTCAAGAATTTTTAAAACTAGACTATCCAGCAGTTATGATTGTGGGTTTTAGTTTTTCATATTTAGTTATTGTTGGTATGTATTTATCTAAAATATTTATTCATAAATGGGTAAATAAAAATAGAAATAACAAAGTCGTAAAACTGTTATTTCTATTTGAATAAAGATAATTGATCATCATCTTCTAAATGACTAATGATTTTAAGTTCATTAAGTATTTTAAAATGTGTATTTGTAATTTTTGTTCTATTTTTCAAATCCTCTTTTGATGTGAAAGGTTTTTCATTTCTTGCTTCAATAATTGAAGATGCAACAGCATCACCTAATCCATCAATTGTTGAAAACGGTGGAATTAAATGGTCATTTTCCACAATAAAGTTTTTAGCATCTGATTTATTTAAATCAATATTAGATATATAAAAACCTCTTCCAATCATTTCTAAAGTTAATTCATAAATTTGAACTAAATCTATTTCTTTTGTTTTTACAGATGATTTTAGTTTTGGATCATTTAATCTATTTTTAATTCCTTCTAACTTCTCCATTATTGACATTTTTCCTTCTATTAAGGTTTTAATATCAAATACATCAGTTCTGATTGAGAAAAATGATGAATAAAAATACAATGGATAATGGATTTTAAATCATGCTATTTTTCATGCCATAATTACATAAGCTGTAGCATGTGCTTTAGGGAATAAATATTTTATTTTTTCACAAGAACCAATATATCATTCAGGTATATTGTTTTTTGTAAGTATTTCTTTATATTCTGGAGTTAACCCTTTACCTTTTCTTACATCTTCCATAATCTTAAATGAAACTTTAGCTTCTATTCCTTTCGACATTAAAAACACCATAATATCATCTCTACACGAAATAACATCCGATATTTCTAATCCATTTTCTTCAATTAAGTTTTTAGCATTGTCATTTCAAACTAATGTACCATGAGATAGTCCTGAAATTCTAATTAAATCTGAAAAGTTTTTAGGTCTTGTAATCAATAACATTTCTTTTACAAAATTAGTCCCAAATTCAGGAATTCCACTAGAGCCAACTTTTAAAATATTATTTATTTCTTGCTGATTAATATTCAAACTATCTGTACTGTTAAATAAATCCATAACAGCTTTATCATGGTTTGGAATAGTATGTGGATCAACACCAGTTTGTTCAGTTAACATTTTCAATACAGTTGGATTATCATGACCTAATATGTCAAATTTTAAAAGAGAATCATGAAGGGATTCAAATGCAAAATGAGTAGTGTATCAATCTTGAGTTGTATCATCTGCTGGAAAATTAAATGGAGAAAAATCATAAACTTCATTTTCTGTAGGAATAACTATAATTCCACCAGGATGTTGTCCTGTTGTTCTTTTGACATTTTGACAGTTTACTGCAATTCTTGAAATTTCTGCTTGTCTTATATTGAATTTTCCAATTTCTTCAAAATAAGCTTTAACATAACCAAATGCTGTTTTTTCTGCAACCGTTCCAATTGTTCCTGCACGGAATACACGTTCTTTACCAAACATATCTCTAATAAAATCATGTGCTTTACCTTGATACAGTGCTGAAAAATTTAAATCAATATCTGGTATTTTATCTCCATCAAATCCCATAAATGTTTCAAAAGGCACATTATGACCATCTCCAATTAAACATTCTCCACATTTTGGACAGTTTATATTTGGTAAATCAAAACCACTTTCACAATTTTCTACAAATTCAAAAAATTTACATTTTCTA
>JARHZT010000046.1 GCA_029258015.1 Malacoplasma sp.
GAAATCAATTCTCCTGCTTTTATTTTCTTAAAACAAGGAAAGTCATAAACATATTTGTTAGGATACAACTCTATTGGCTGTCCACCTAAATATGGTTTTTGTTCTATGATGATGTTTGATAATCCAAAAAAATTTGATGTTGAGCTAGCAAATAAACCTCCAGCACCACCACCTATTATCATGATTGAATATAAATTTAAATTTTTATCTTTCATTTTCAACATAATTTTAGCAATAAAAAAATTATTTTGTTATATTATTAGGAATTATGAATAAGAAATTGTATGTTGTAGCAACACCTATAGGAAACGTTGAAGAAATAACGGAAAGAGCCCTGAAAACTATAGAAAAAAATAATATATTTTTTTGTGAAGATACAAGAGTTGCTAGAAAACTTTTTGGTATTTTAAGAATAGACATGAAAAATAAAAAGTTTATAGCATTAAATTCATTTAATGAAAAAAAAGTTATTTCAACTATAGACTTTGATAAAGCAGATTATTGCTTGATAAGTGATGCAGGATATCCATTAATAAATGATCCAGGATACCTATTAATAAATCATTTTATCGACAATAATTGAACAATAGAGGTTGTTAATGGACCATGTTCATTAATCCATGCTTTAGTTGTGTCAGGATACAAGACTCAAGATTTTTTATTTCATGGGTTTTTGTCAAACAATAAAGCAGATAAAAAAAAGGAATTATTTAATTTATCAAATGAAAAGAGAACAATCATTTTATTTGAGTCTGTTCACAGAATAAAAGAAACACTAATTTGTATCCAAGAAATTTTTCCGAAAAGTATTGAATTATGTGTATGTAGAGAACTGACAAAAATAAATGAATCAATATACAGGGGTAAAATAAATGAAATAATACCTCAAATTATTGAAAAAGGTGAGTTTGTTATAGTGATAAATAACAACGAACAAAAAGAGAAAGAAATAGATATGAATTGTTATTTGAATGAGTTGGAAGTATTAATAAAAAAAGGTGAAAAAGAAAAGGTTGCCTGTAAGATGATTTCTTATAAACACGCTATCAGTTCTAAGGTGTTATATGACTTTTGACAATCAAGAAAAAATAATGTCTAATTTTTATATGTATGACTGGAAAAAAATTTAATTTATTTAAAAACAATGCGAGTTGATTATTTTCATTAAAATGAATAACATTTTTATCAACTGTCCTTTTTTTGTTAGCTCTTATTATTTTTGTTTTAGACATAGTTTATACTTCAAAGTTTGATATTAATTCAAATAACGGAACAGGTGTAGATAATATTTCGTTTAGATTTGATGTAATTATTTTCCCAATATCTGTAGTTTTATCTTTTTTACAAGTTGTTATATGTACTTATTTTATATTTAACATTCCATCGTGAATAGTTTCTGCAAAAAAAGGAATGAAAAATAGAAAAATTTTCAACCTAATATATGTGATATCATCGCTTATTATTGTGACAGGTCTTTTTAGTGATTCTTTAATTAGATTTTTTTTCGTCCTAGCTCATTTTAATAATTATCTAAACGCAAATGATTCTGGTCCAGCTATATCAGCAATAGATTTCAAAACCGATACAATCTTTGGAAAATTTTACAATGATAAATATAAATATGGGAATTTTGGTTTTAATACAATAATCCTTCTTTTACTTTCATTTTCATATGCTGTATTATCATTTGTTTGAGAATGAATTCAAAAAATAAAATATAAGTCTGAACAAAACGAAAACTCAAGAGATGATGTGCAAAATTATTATAGAAATTTAGAAAAAAGTAAATTGAAAAAAGATATAAACAAACAAAAACAAAAAGATTTTAAAAAGAAAATTACAACATTTTAAATATGAGAAAAAAGAAAATAGATATTACACCTAAAAATTTTGATGAAATGATCTGTAAAGATATAATCTTCAAAGCAGATAGTATTATTACAAAAATGATTGAAAATAATGATTTATTTTCAATTTTGTTTTTTGGTGAACCTGGTGTTGGTAAAAGTTTGTCTATAAATTTAATATTAAAAAAAATAAACAAACCACACTATTATTTTAATTCAACAGTCCACAACAAGCAGGATTTGGACAAGTTTTTATCAAATATAAATCAAGATGAAAAACCAATAATAGTAATTGAAGAGATACATAGATTAAACAAGGACAAACAAGATTTATTATTAATGTATTTAGAAAGAAAAATGATTGTAGTTCTTGCAACAACAACGGAAAATCCTTTTTTTAAAGTAAATCCAGCATTAAGAAGCAGAATGTTTTTATATAAAATCGAAAAAATAGAAAAAGAAATTTTATTAGTAGAATTGAAAAAATTTTTAAGTTTGAGAAATATAAATATATCAAATAGAGTACTGGAAACTATTGTAGAAGTTTCAAAATCAGATTTTAGAACAATAAATTTTCTAATTGAAATAGTAATTAAATATTATTCTGATTATGAAGAAACAAAAATTATTGATGAAATTGTAAAAACTTCCACTTCTAGACTAGATAGAAAAGGCACTAACAACTATGATGTACTATCAGCATTTCATAAATCTATAAGAGGTAGTGATCCTGATGCATCTTTATATTATTTAGTTCAATTGTTGGAAAATGGAGACATGAATTCTATTTACAGAAGATTATATGCTGTTGTTTATGAAGATATAGGATTAGCAAATTCATCATTAGGACCTAAGGTTCATGCCGCAATACAAGCAAGTGAATTTTTAGGGATGCCTGAAGCAAGAATTCCATTATCAAATATTGTGGTTGAATTATGTCTTAGCCCTAAGTCAAACTCTACAATGAAAGCAATAGATGAGGCCTTTCAATTTACCTCTAAAAATAATTATGAACCGCCTTTGCATTTAAGAGATAATCACTATAAGAGTGCTATAAAATTAGGGGTAAAAAATTATTTGTTTCCACATAATTATAAAAATAGTTATGTGAAGCAAGAATATATGCCTAAAGAAACTATGAATAAAAAATTCTACAAATATAACGAAGATTCTATCAATGAATTAAAAATGAAAAAATATTGAGATGGAATTAAAAAATAAGTTTTTATTTAAATAAAGCAAAATATTATTTTAGAATTGTTTTGTTATGAAAACATTTTATATTAGCACACCAATTTATTACCCGTCTGGAAAACCTCATATAGGGCATGCTTATTCAACAATATTAGCTGACGTTTTATCTAGGTATAAAAAAATAATAGGATATGATGTTTTTTTCTTAACAGGAACAGATGAACATGGGCAAAAAATTCAAGAAAAATCTACTGAATTGGGTTTAACACCTATTGATTTTGTTAACAACAATTCATTGGTATTTAAAGAATTATTTAATAAATTAAACATTGATTATTCATTTTTTATAAGAACAACGTTTGATTTTCATAAAACAGCAGTTCAAAAAACATTTACAGAACTATACGAAAAAGGTTTTATATATATAGATGAATGACAAGGTTTATATTGTGTGTCGTGTGAAGAAAACTACACTAAAACAAATGCAATTGAAAAAGATAATGAATACACATGTCAACATGGTCATAAATTGATAAACAAAAAAGAGGAATCTTATTTTTTAAAAATAAAAGAATTTAAAGAATGAATTCTAACTTTTTTAAAGTCAGAAAACATTATTTACCCACAAGCCAGAGTTAATGAATTAATAAACAGCTTTGTAGAAAATGAAAGCTTTGAGGATTTGTCTATTTCTAGAACCACTTTTGACTGAGGAATTCAAATATTGGAAAATAAGAAACATGTAATATATGTATGATTAGATGCATTGCTAAATTACATAACTGCATTGGGATATAAACAAGAAAATGATTCAAATCTTAAAAAATATTGATTAGCAGAAGATGCTGAAATAGTTCACATAATGTCTAAGGAAATAACTAGATTTCATTGTATATACTGACCTATAATGCTAAAGATGCTTGATATAAGAAGGCCAACAAAATATATATCCCATGGTTGAATTATTACAGATAAAGGTAAAATGTCTAAATCATTAGGTAATGTAATAGATCCAAATTTACTTATAGAAGAATATGGTTCTGATGCACTAAGATATTTTTTAATGAAGGAAATATCATTGAAAGATGATTCTAGTTTTTCTGAGGAATTACTGTTCAACACATATAATAGTGACTTAGCAAACAATTTTGGTAATTTGTTTAACAGAATAATAGGGATGCACAAAAAATATACAAATGGAGTAGTGCCAACATTTGTAATTCCTAAAAACAGTATTAATATTGATTTTTTAAATTATTTAAACTCATTTGATGACAACATCTACGAGAAAATAAATGAATTAAATCCTTCAAGAGTTATAAAAGAAATTATTGAGTTAATGAATAAATCTAATTTATTAATTGAGACAATAAAACCATGAACTCTTTTTAAAGAAGGCACACTAGATGTTTTAAATGAAACACTATCGTTACTTGCTATATCATTGAAAAAAATAAACTTTTTCTTATCGCCTATTCTAGTTGAATCTTCTAAAATAGCATGAGAACAAATGAATTGAAATATAGATAAAATTAACATGGATTTCATTAAAGACAATAATGCTTTTAACAATCATATTCTAGGAGAAGCAAAACCTATTTTTGTTAGAAAAGAGAAAAAATAGTTATTAAATACAAAAAAATGAATTTTTTATTTAATAACTATTTTTTTATATTAATATATGGGTGTAAAAATTAGAAAAACATGAAAAAATTTTTTAAATTATTTATTTCTATTATTATAAGCATCATTCCTATTGCATTAATTGCATGTTTTGCAGTACCATTCAAAAAATTTCCTACAATATACGCTGCAGGTTCTTCCTCCTTACAATCATTAGTTACTGAGTTTGGAGATGAATGAAAATCTGAAACAGATTTAATAGTTCAAGGTGGTGGTTCTGGTTTTGGAATGAAAAGTATAGCCACAAACTCAAAAGATATTGGATTAGCTTCTAAAAACACTTATAGTAGTGTTCAAAAAGCTACAATGGAAAAAAATGGTTACAACAAAGAAACATGAGAAAAAAATTGAATAAAAACATTAACTATAGGTTGAGATTCGATATCTATAGTTTATAAATCCAAAATTCCTAATGTAAAAATGTATTTAGATATAAATGCTAATGGAAACAATGAAAGTTCTATGTCTAAACTTTACAAAATGTTTTCTGGTGTAAGCAAGTATAAAGTTAGTGATTTTATAAGTCTTCCCTATGAATCTAATGAATATTTTGTTCCATATGGAAGAACTGGTGGAGCAAAAGCTTCAGGAACTGCAACTTCTTTTATGTATGAATCAACTTTTGATTGAAATGAAAATGAAAAAAAAGACAGTGAACTAGTCTTGGCAAAAGATGCACTAGAGACTGGTAATTATTTAAATAATAATGTTAGAACAACAAGTGAATCAAATGTTGAAACATGAAACAAAGTTAAAAACGAAAATATGGATAATGCTATAGTTTATTTATCTACATCATTTGTGTTACAAAATTATGATGATCTTCAAAAAAATAATTTTAACGTAGCATATTTTAATGGTGAAAATCCTACTGATTATATTAATAATGAAAATGGTTCAGATAAAAAATTAGATATAGAGTTTTTGAAAAGATACAAATGATTTAGTCCTTTCAATATTATGATATCTTTAAACAACACAAGAGAAGAGGTCAAGGATTTTGTAAAATGAATTTATTTTGATCCTCAAGCTAAAAATGTTTTTAATAAACAAAAAATTGTTCACTTAGATGGGAATTTAAAGTATTTTAATTCAATGCTAAGTGATGAATATCAAATGACATCATTTAGTGAAGAAGAATTTGATAATAAGTTATTCGACGAAAAGAATAGTGACATAAATAAAGGCAACCAAACTCCAGATATTAAGTATTATGGAATACCAAAAGAAGTTGTTTTATCACAAAAATAAAAATAAGGAATTTATATGAATAATCATTTAGATTTATTGAAAAATAAGAAATCATTTTTCTGTACTAATAAAAGTATGATTTCTAATTCAATGCAAATAATATCTGGAATTGTAGCATTTTTGTCTGGTGTAATATTGATAGGAATACTAGGCTTTATTTTGTGAAAGGCAATTTACGGATTCCAGTCTTTTGGAATTGATAAAATATTGGGCACTGCAATATTTGATTTAAACTCTGGTGTAGGTTCTGATGTATCTTTTTGATCACCATTTGCAGCAACACTTTTCACAACTATGATTTCATTGATGATGGCGATTCCCTTAGGGATAAAAACATCTATTTTTATAAAATTTAGAATTAAAGAAAAACATCA
>JARHZT010000081.1 GCA_029258015.1 Malacoplasma sp.
ATGAATTTGTTCAACTTAAAAAGAGTTTGAGCATGTCTGAACAAAACAGATCTTATGGTATAGATACTAAACTTAGAGATTTATACAAAAAATATTTAGCATTAAAAGCTGAATTAGAAAAATTCAATGGACAAAATTCTGAAATTGAAGCTGAAATTGAAGATATTACTAATGCTTTAATTTCTGAAAAAGCTGCTAAGGATTTAGTTACAAATCTTTCAATTTCTACTAAGAGTATTGATTCAAGATTTAGAGTGAGTTCTAAAGAAACAACTTATCAAACAGTTATTTATAACCACTTCTTTAGTCCTAAAAACTTTGATCTATCAAAAGCTGGTAGATTTAAGATGACTAGAAAAATGCGTCTATCAGAAAGACTTTACCAAAGAGTATTAGCTGAAGACTTAAAAGATACTGATGGAAAAGTAGTTTTAAAGAAAAATACTTTAATTCAAAAACACGAATTAGATATTATTAAACAACTTTCTAAAGAATCTAAATTGAATATAGTGCATAATGTTAACTTAGACGACAAAATAACTAAAATGGCTGGAAATATTAAGTATGAAAAAGTTAATATTTACCAAAGCAATGATTCAGACGAAAATGTTATTCCATTAATTGGTACTAACACTAGTTTTGATAAACCATCATTAAACATTTCAGATATTTTAGCAATAACTTCATATGTTATTAATTTAAGTTTTGATATTGGTTCATATGATGACATTGATCATTTAGGAAACAAACGTTTAAAACTAATTGATGAATTATTAAAAACTAGAGCACAAGCTGGTTTAGTTAGAATTGAAAAATTCATTAATGATAAATTAGCAATAGCTGACGGAGCAAACAAAACTCAAGATATGAAAGCTGATGAAAGCAATGAAGAAGCTCCAAAGAAAAACATTACTGTTAAATCAATTATTAATACAAAACCATTCCAAATTAGTTTTAAAGAATTTTTCAACTCACACCAGTTAACACAATTTTTAGACCAACAAAATCCACTTGCTGAGTTAACAAATAAAAGAAGAATTTCAGCTATGGGTCCTGGTGGTATTTCAAGAGAAGACCCTAACTTGGATATTCGTGACGTTCACTATTCTCATTATGGAAAGATTTGTCCAATTGAAACACCTGAAGGTATGAACATTGGGTTAATTATGTCATTAGCAACTTTTGCTAGTACAGATGAAAATGGTTTCTTAGTAACTCCATATAGAGTTGTAAAAAATGGTTTAATCACTAATGAAATTAAATGATTAACTGCTTTATCTGAAGACGAATACATAATTGCATGTTCAAACTTGAACATCAAAGGTAACAAGTTTGAAGAAGATAAAGTGTTATGTAGATATAGATCATCATGGGAATTCTTTGATGTTAATGATGTAGACTTCATTGATATTTCTCCAAAACAAGTTGTATCAATTGCTGCTTCATCAATTCCGTTCTTAGAAAATGATGACGCTAACCGTGCACTGATGGGAGCGAACATGCAACGTCAAGCTACCCCATTAATTCACCCTATTGCTCCAATAGTTGGTACTGGTAATGAATACAAAATTGCTCATGACTCTGGTATGGCTATGGTTTACGAGGATGAAGAGGATGGTGTTGTATCATATGTTGATAGCTCAAAAATTAGAGTTAAAAACAGCCAAGGTACTAAAGAATATGAATTATTAAAATTCAATAAATCTAACCAAAATACATGTAATAACCAAACACCAATTATTTCAACTGGTCAAGTTTTAAAAAATGGTGACACAATGGCTGATGGACCAGCTATGTGCAATGGTGAATTAGCATTAGGACAAAATGCATTAGTAGCATTCACTACATGAAGTGGATACAACTATGAAGATGCTATTATTCTTTCAAAACGTTTATTTGTTGATGATATCTTTACTTCAATTCATATAGTTGAATACTCTATTGATTGTTTAAGAACAAAAAATGGTGATGAAGAAATTACAAGAGATATTCCAAATGTTTCTGAAAGTGCTAAAAAATACCTAGATGACGAAGGTATTATTATGGTTGGTGCTGAAGTTAAAGAAGGTGATGTTTTAGTTGGTAAAATATCTCCAAAAGGACAAGTTGAATTAACAAGTGAAGAAAGATTATTACATGCAATCTTTGGTGATAAATCTAAAAACTATAAAGAAACTTCATTAAAAGTTCCACATGGTGGAGAAGGTACAATAGCATTTGTTAAGAGATTTAAAGTTGAAGATGACTATGAATTAAATGCTGATGTTATTGAACAAATTAAAGTTTATGTTGTGCAAAAAAGAAAAATCCAAATTGGGGATAAAATGGCTGGACGTCATGGAAACAAAGGGATTATTTCAAAAATTGTACCAGTAGAAGATATGCCTCACTTAGAAGATGGTACTCCAGTTGATGTGATGTTAAATCCATTAGGGGTTCCTTCGAGAATGAACATTGGGCAAATTCTAGAACTTCACTTAGGTTTTGCTATGAAACGTTTAACTCTTGTTAAGATACTTGAATTAATATTTAAAAAAGTTGATAGCAAAGAATTTGTTACATGATTTGGTATTAAAGAAGAATTAGCAGAAGCTTTATATAAAAATGTAAAAAACATTTTAGATGAAAAGAAACTAAAAACATTTGAAGAAGCTAAAAAAGGATTTACAGACTTTGATTTCACATTAGCATTATCAAGAGCTGGTATTTCAAGAGACAAGATTGTTTATAAAGTTTCAACACCTGTATTTGAAGGTGTTAATAGAACTGACCTTAAAGAAGTTATGGCTGAAGCTGGAATTGATCCAATTAAAAACGCTGTTGGTGAAGGTAAGAATGGTAAATTCAAACTTATTGATGGTAGAACTGGTGAATACTTCGATGGTGAAATTTCTGTTGGTATCATGTACATGTTAAAACTAGACCACATGGTTGATGACAAGATTCACTCAAGAGCAGTTGGTCCTTATTCTAAAATTACACAACAACCACTTGGTGGTAAGTCACAAAACGGTGGACAAAGATTTGGTGAAATGGAAGTTTGAGCACTTGAAGCATATGGTGCTGCACACAACCTTAGAGAATTACTTACAATTAAATCTGATGATGTTAAAGGTAGAAATAATACTTACAATGCAATTATTAAAGGTAAACCTATTCCAGAATCTGGATTACCAGAATCATTCAAATTGTTAACTAAACAATTACAAGGTTTAGGATTACAAGTAAACATTACTAAAGATAATGGAAGCAAAGTATTTAAAGATATTAATGAACATATTTCAGAAATGACAAATGAATCAATTAAAAATGAAAAAATTGATGAAAAGCTAATAGAAGAAACAGATTTTTAGGAGAAAAACATGGGTAATACAAAATCCTCATCTAGAATAACAAGTATTCAAATAGGTTTGGCATCTCCAGAAAAAATAAGAGCATGATCTTATGGAGAGGTTACAAAATCTGAAACAATTAATTACAAGTCTTTAAAACCTGAAAAAGGTGGATTGTTTGATGAATCTATCTTTGGTCCTGTAAAGGATTATGAATGTGCTTGTGGTAAGTATAAAAAAATTAAATTTAAAGGTAAAGTTTGTGAAAAATGTGGTGTTGAAATCACAGAATCAATAGTGAGAAGAGAAAGAGTTGGACACATTGAATTAGCTGCTCCAATAGCTCACATATGAATGACAAAAGAATTACCATGTCCATCAAAAATCTCTTTAGTTTTAGATATTTCATATAAAGAAGTAGAACAAGTTGTATATTTTGTAAATTACATTGTTTTAGATGAAGGTAATGGAAAGTTTACAAGCAACTTTAAATTTAAAGAAGTTATTGATTTATCAAGTCAAAAAAGTTCAAAAGAAACAAGAAGTAAATTAAGAAAAACATTACGTGAAATTTATGAATCAATAGATCAAAAAGCTTCACATGAAAATGCTATTAAATACAAAATTGCTAGAACATTTTATGATACATTAGCTGAATCTAACATGCCTTTTAGTATTGAAGAAGTTTTTAACTTCATTAGTAGTTACACAGGAATGAGATTTGGAATTGGTGCTGAAGCAATATTAGAACTTTTAAAGAATATTGACTTAAACAAAGAATATGATGATATCTATTCAAAATTAAGAAAATCTGAAATAACTAATGATAACAAAACTAAAAAATTAGTTAGAAGACTTGAAGCTATTAAGTGATTAAAAGATTCTAATAATGAAGCTGAATGAATGATATTAAGAAACATAGTTGTTACACC
>JARHZT010000009.1 GCA_029258015.1 Malacoplasma sp.
CAAAAATGAATTAAGTAAAATTTAGGGGTGTTTTTACCCTTTTTTTATTACATTTTTTTAGATTTTTGTTTTTTATATTATGAGAATATTTTTAATTCTTTAATAACAAAGGAGATTTTTGTAAAATATTTATGAATAATAAATTTGAAAAAATATCGATAAACAGTTTTTTAAAGATCATTAAGCAAAAAGCTAAGATCGAATACAGGATTTTAAAACAAAATCATGTGTATGACCAAATTCTTATTAATGCATATCATCAACAAAATATGGAGGATACTAAAATGACATTAAATCAATTAGCAATGATAGTAAAAGATGGATTTGAATCTGTAAATAAAAAGATTGATGATGTTGAGCATAGATTAAATGAAAAAATAGACAGTGTTGAAAACAGATTAAATTCAAGAATATATAATATTGAAATAAGAATAGATAATATTGAAAATGACATTAAGTTGATTAAAAAATGTCCAACTATAAAAAGAGAATTAAGAAATGATGATTAAAAAACATCACAATGAATTTGTGATGTTTTTTCTTCTCTTTTAAATAAAATTATTTACTAAATACATTTTCCATAGTTTTTGGAATATCCATTGATTCCAAACATATTTCTACAATAATAAATCTATCATTATATTTTTTTATAACATCCAATGTATCATAAAGTTCATTAGATGTTTTTACTCTATAAGTAATATGATTGTCATTGCTTGGATCAAATGCTTCAATCAATTTAGCATAATCAACACTTGGTATATCATGATAGATTTGTTGTTGATTGTGTATAACTCTTTCTATTGTATATCCATTGTTATTCAAAACAATTAATATCATAGCAATTTTATTTTTAATAATTGTCCCTATTTCATTTAGTGTCATATTAAATGCACCATCGCCAATCACATTTATAACTCTTTTATCACCACTAGCAAGTTTTGCACCTATTGCCGCTGGAAAACTAAAACCAATCGATGCTCACAATGGTTGCATGATAAAATTTGAATTTCTTTTTAAATTTAAATATTGACATCCAAACATAGCGGTTCCAATATCTGAAACTATAATGTCAGATTGTTTGATAAATTCATTTAAAACTAAAAAAACTTCATTAGATGTTATATTGTTAGAACTAAGTTTTAATCCTTCTCTTTTGTCTTCTATGACAAATTTGTTTCCTTCATATTTATATGTTTTAGATACAGCACTACTTAAAAATGCTCCCATTGAAATTCTTGTAATAGTTTTGTTGTCATATTTAATGTATGAGTCATTAATTTCAAAAACTACGTCTTTATTAAAAAGTAGGTTTCAATTTGAAGATGATAAATCTGTAAAATCAACACCGATTGTTATGATTAAATCTGCTTGTGAAACATATAGTTTTACATTTTCATCAAATGTATTTTTTCCTAAAAACATTCCAGCAAAGTTTTTGTTTTCTTCTTCTATTGAACCTTTTCCATAAATGCTTGAGACAATATTAATGTTTGTTTTATCTACAAATTTAGATAAAAGTTCATTTAACCCATATGAATTAATTTTATGACCTGAAATTATTAATGCTTGTTTAGCTTTATTTATTTTTAAAGTTAAATCATCTATAGCATCATTAATTTTTTCGCTATTCACAAATAGATTAAAATTAAGTTCTTTTAGTGGTTTTTTAGCAGGTAAATTAACTATATCTGTTGGAATCATTATATAAACTGGTTTTTTATGAAAAATAGCTTCTTCAATTGCTGTATCAATTTGGTTGGTAGCATTTTTGTTATCTAATCATATTTGAAAAGTTGTTATATTTTCATACATTTTTTTAAATAAATCATATTTTTGATTTCCAAGTGTATGGTGAATATTTTTTTTATTTATTATTATTTCTTCACTCGGTACTCCAACTATATGAATAACTGGAACATCTTCAGCATAACTTCCAGCTACACCATTAATAGCACTTAATTCACCAACACCATATGTTGTTAAGCAAGCACTTATCCCATTAATTCTAGAATAACCATCTGCCATATATGCTGCATTTAATTCATTAGCATTCCCTATTCATTCAATTTCATTATGTTCTATAACATAGTCTAAGAAATTTAAATTAAAATCTCCTGGAACACCAAATAATTTTTTTATACCTATTTCATTCAATCTATCTAGTAAATAATTTGCTATTGTGTACATACTATTCCATTTCTTTTAGTTTATATATAACTTCTCTATAAATATCATGAAGTTCTTTTTCACCAAATTTTAATGAATGTTCTAATAAAAATTCTGCATCATCAACATCAAATTTAGGTATATCTTTAAATTCAGTTCATCTTGTTGGAAGATTTAATGACTTAATGAAGTTAATTAAATAACTAATAGTTGCTTCATAATTTTGTGTTTTAAAAACATTTCTTCCAAGTTCAATTACTTTATCTTTAAATCATTTTTCTTTTTCTGATCTAACTTTTAAATATGTTGGTGTAATAAATGCTAAACCAGCACCATGAGTAATATCTCATAATCCTGAAAAAGCATGTTCTAATACATGAACTGATCAATCTGATTCTGAATTAAATGATGTTAATTCATTAAGAGACATTGATGTTGTTCATAAAATATTAGCTCTAGCATCATAGTGATCTGGTCTTAAAACAACAGTTTTTGCATAATTCATTAATACTTTTAAGTTTGCAAAGATGAATTCTTTTGTTCATGTGAATGTTGATTTACCGAAGTATTGTTCTAATAAGTGTGAAAAACAGTCAAAAATTCCAGATGCTGTTTGTCATGCATTAACAGTAAATGTATAGCTTGGATCTTCTACCGCAATAATCGGAACAGCACTTGGAGTATAAACTGATTTTTTTTCATTTAAATCTTGGTTAGTAATAACACTTCCGCCATTATTTTCACTAGCAGTACCAGCTAATGTAATAATTGAGATTATATCAACACTATCATTTTTCACTTTCAAAGGATTTAAAACATATTCTCAACAATTTTCATAGTTGTCATTTTTTGTAAGTATTCCAACAACTTTAGAAGCATCAACAACACTTCCGCCACCCACTGCAAAAATTACATCAATATTATGATCTCTACAAAGTTCTACACATTTATCAATTGTTGCAGCTTTTGGATTTGGTTCTATTCCGCTAAATTCAATATATTCAAGTTTTATATTATTTAATACAGATTGTAATTGACCTAATATTCCATTTCTTTTAACAGATCCTTGACCATATAAAACTAATGCTTTTTGATAGTTTTTATTTTTAATTTCATTTGGTAATCCAAAAATTGCATTCTTACCAAATAAATATTTAGTTTTTAAATTTATATTTTGCATTTTGTCCTCACATAAAATTAAAGTAAATTTTGAATATCATTTTCAATTTCAAAGGGTAGAGTTGTTGGTTCATATCTGTTAACTACATTACCTTTTCTATCTATAAGAAATTTTTCAAAGTTTCATTGCACATTTCTTTTTCTAGTAGATCATGGTTTTGAGTCTTTTAAAAACTTATATAATTCATGTTCTTGTTTTCCATTTACATTAATTTTCGAAAACATGTCAAATGTTACATTATATTTAGTTGTACAAAACTTGTATATCTCATCTTCTGATTTAGGTTCTTGCATAAAAAATTGATTGCAAGGAAATCCTAATACAACAAATCCTTGATCTTTATACTTTAAATAAAGTTTTTCTAAATCAGCATATTGTTTTGCATTTCCACACTTACTTGCTACATTAACTATTAGTAAAACCTTATCTTTATAATCTTTGAATGATTTTTCATTGTTAAAGATATCTTTAACAGTAAAGTCATAAATTTCCATTAATTCACCTTTTTATATTACATTAATGATAATATATATTAAAAAATAGGGTTATGAATAAAAAAGTTTTAGCAAAACATAAAGATGAATTAATGAAACAAGTAAAAATTATCCAGGTAGAAGATAATCAAAATTTCAACTTGTTTGGAAAATTGACTATTATTTTATCTATTTTTGTTTTACCAATAATTGCATCTTTAATATTATTTACAGTTAAAGAGTTTTATCCAAAAGACAAAGAGGTTTTAAAGTTATTAAGAACTATAAACCTTTATTTAGTTAAGATTATTATTCCTTTAATCGGTTTTGTTTTATTAATGACTTTTGATTATAAAAAAGTATTAAAAAGCAAATTAATCTATTATTACATATGAACTATAGCATTTCCTATGTTGAATGGTGATTTAAGGGATTTAATAGCAAAACTTGTAGATAAAAACGATATGAATACTTTCAATGCTGTTTATTCAATTGTTTCATCACTATTAGTAGGTAGTATTATTTTATTTTTTGTGTTTTACAAAAGCGAAACACTAAAACAAATGTGAACTTGTAATTACCAAACTAAATTTGTAATAACAATCATAGTGATAGCTATTGGTAGTTTAATGTATTTTTTACTTAATTTAGTTTTTAGTTCTTTGCAAAATTTAATAACTACGCAAGTTTCAGATAACCAAGGATCTATTGGTGTAAAACCTGATAAGACATTAAGTATTTTAAGGAACTTTTTTCTAGCTGTTTTATTAGCTCCTATTATTGAAGAAATTTTTTATAGAAAGGTTTTAGCAGATTCATTAGATAACAAGTGATATGCTGTTATCTTAACAACTATTTTATTTGCATTTGCCCATATCCAAAATACATTAGATTGAAGACACTTTATAACTTATTTACCTTTAGGAATTGTAAATGGTTATATATATTATTTATTTAAAAATATATATCCGTGTATTGGGATTCATTTTGTTGTTAATGTAGCAGCATTTATTTGACCATTTATAAGTTAAATTATTGAAAATAATTAAGCAAAAAAATATATTTAATTTAAAATGTATCTATTCATTGATAGTATATGAAAAAGTTAGATAAAAAAATAGTTGAAAATAGTTCAACACAAAATGAATCAAAAGATATAAACGATAAGAAACAAAAGGACAAACACAACCATAAACATTCAAATCATAAGTGAATGCATGGAACACATAAATTAAAAGAAAAGAAGGAGCATAAACCACTCCCTCCTCCAACATACGTCATAACACATTACAAATCTACACTAAGTTTTTTTAGCAAAATTTATTCAAGACATGACATATTATGAAGGGTAATGGTTATGTGTGTTGTAGGATTGCTGATGTCATTCACTTCCTTACTTTTTATCCAAAATACAGGTGTTTATATTTCTGGTACTTCTGGTATTTTTCAAGGTATAGCCAGAATTGTTAAAGTTATCATGAAAAAGCAAGAGGTTGATCCTGGGATGGTTAATCTTACATATCAGTTAATGTTTTATGGTCTATATTTAATAACCAATATTCCATTAATGATATTCTCATGAAAAAAAATGGGTAAAAGATTTACTATTCTTTCTTCAATTCCTGTTGTAATATCAAATGTCTTACCTTTATTAATAAATTTAATTCCAGGAATGAATACAGTATTTATTTTTGGAGATACTAGAACACTTGATTCAACTCTTAGTTATTATGAAGTTCAATTATTGACATTCCATACAGATTCACTAGGCGCTGGTCATGTTGGGGAAAAAGCTGTATTTATGGCTTTATATACTGTATTTGCTGGATTAATCAATGGTATAGCATATTCATTAGCATTAGCTGTTGGTGGAAGTACTGGGGGGCTTGATTTTATTACATTCTTTTTTGCATATAAAAAGAAAAAATCATTAGGTCCAATGTTATTAATTTTTAATTCATCATCTGTATTTATTTCTTCTATTATTGGTTCTTTTTTAGCAGCTGTAATAGTAGATCCAAAATACTTAACATTCTATAACTTAATATCTCAAAATCTTTTATCTGGGATTATTTATGTAATTATATTAAATATTGTAGTTAATAACTTATTTCCAAAAGATAAGATAGTTAAAATCCAAATTTATTGTGATGATGTTATGGATATAAGAAACTATTTATATTCAATTAATTTTAAACACTCATTGACAATTAACACAACAACTGGTGGATATAGTTTACAACAAAAACAAAACATAGAAATTATTTGTTTATTTATAGAAACTCCAAAGATTTTATCTCAAGTTAAAAAAATAGATAAGTATATGTTAATAACAATAACTGAATTAAAAGGAATTGATGGTAGACTTTCTGTTGAAGATGCATTAAATTAAATTTATTTTTATTTTAATTAAGAATTAGGTATAATATTATATGTTATTGCAGATGTAGTTCAATGGTAGAATGCAACCTTGCCAAGGTCGAGACGCGAGTTCGATTCTCGTCATCTGCTCCATTTAATATTAAAAATAAAAAGACTTACATGTGTAAGTCTTTTTATTTTTTTATTACTATTTTGTTTTATTAGTTAAAATTTAAATACTATGAATAAACAATATAGTATTAATGAATATATAGACAAAAAAAGTGAAATAGTAAGGCTATTAAAAGATTCAATGCATTCAATAGATGATAAAGATATAAGTGAATTATCTTACTTTATTTATTTTGATTTAGGTTTTAGTTTAAATGAAGAAAAACAAGTAATAGTTTTAAAAAATTATTTAGAACATTGAGCTGGTAGAAATATTCAAACTCATTTAAAAAATTTTTCTTTACCATTCGAAAAAACAATTTTAAAATTGTTAGCTAATAATCAAGAGTGTTTAAAAGAATTTGATTATTCATATACTTCTAATGAACTTACTAACTATTTAAAGATAATTACTAATGCCAAACATGAACCATCAATAGTAAATTTTTTAGAGTATGATTGTCAAAAAGTGAATTTAAGTTTTATTAAAACTTTATTAACATTAATAACTAATTTAGTTATAAGTATTGAAAAAAACTATGAAAAATGTGAAGTTATAAAAATGTTTGAAGATTTATATACAAAACTTAAAACTAAAAATAAATACTTAGTTCAATCAATTGAAAAATTTGATTTTGTTTTTGAAAATAATAAATATTTAGAAAAAGAACATAAGAAATTAAAATTATTTCCAGAAGATATTAAACCATTTGTGACTGATCTTTTAAAAATTACTGATTATTTTTGTTTTGCTTGTTTAAAGCAAGTGAATTCAATATTAGATATGCGTTAAAAAATACAACCTAGATAGGTTGTATTTTTTAATTTTCATTAAATGCTTTTTTTATTATTCAGAATGTTTTGTCTAAATCCTCAATGGAACTAATTTCTATTCTAACTTTGTCAGAACCACCTCAATGACCAATGTTTGATACATCTTTAACATTTACAAACTCTTTAAATGATTTATTATAATCTACTTTTACATATATGTGGATTTTTGATTTTGTGATAACCATACTCGCAAATCTTACTTCTCTTCTAAAAGATTTATATCTAGATAAAATCATTGAAGATATATCTGGAGAAATTTCTAAAATTTTATTAGAAATATTATCAATTAATTTTCTTCATTCATCACTACTATTTGAATAAATATATAGGAATGTTTCTCTTTCATATTTATTATTTTTTTCTTCACTAGAATTTTCTTCTAATTCAACATTTTTCTTTTGTTGTTTTAATTTTACTTCTTCTTTTCTGCTATTAATATTTTCAAATGCTATCAACTCTTTATTATCACCATAAACATAATATTGATAAAGCATAATATCTGCATTCATTTGATTTATAGCACCAGGATCATATTTCCCAAATGAAGATGCTATACAAATAGCTCTAGGGCTTCACTCAATTGTTTTTGATGCCTCTTCACCCAATTTTTCATATACTAATCATTTAAAATCTGATTTATGATTTTTTAATCAGTTTATATAAAATAATGCCTGATTTATGACATTCTCATTTTTATCTAATTTATATTCTATAATTACAGGTCTGTTTTCGTTATCAAGTCCAATAGTATCCATTCTACCATTTCCACTTTCGCTGTCTGTAAATGCAAACTCAGTGCACAATAATCTTATATTGAATATTTTTTCTAAATTTTCTTCAACTATTCTTTGAACTTGACGTTCTAATTCAAATGTTTTATGTTTCAATGTCTTCTTTGATTTACAATCAAAAACAATTGGTCTACTCATATTTTTTATCCTTATACACTAAATAAATTTTAGTGTTTTATTAATTTTTATTCAATTTCAAAATATAAATAATCTATTTATTTTTTAAAAAGTATAATAGGATTGTTTGGAGTCAATTATGAAAGTATTAAAATTATTAACAAATAATCCACAAATAAATTTATCTAGTGAATATTATTATTTAGTAGATGATGAATTTAAAAATGATGATATTTTTATTTTTTGAAAGAATAAGAATACGGTTGTTATTGGAAAAAATCAAAGTTTAGCAGCAGAAGTGAATCAAATCTATGCAAAAGACCATGATATGAAAATTGTAAGAAGATTTTCTGGTGGTGGAGCTGTTTATCATGATGATGGAAATATTTGTTTCACATTTATTAAAAGAAATCAAAAAAATAATTTTGATTTTAAAAAGAGTTTAACTGACATTATAGATTTTTTTAATAGTGTTGGTGTTAATGCTTATTTTTCTGGAAGAAATGACATTTTAGTTAATGAAAGAAAAGTATCTGGAAATGCAGTTTATTTTTGAAAAAATGATTATATGATTCATGGGACATTATTGTTTGATGTAGATATTGAAAAACTTGTTACTGTATTAACTGTAGATCAATCTAAATTATCATCAAAAGGGATTGAATCAGTGAGAAGCAGAGTTTTAAATATTTGTGATGTATATAGTAAAGGGATGAAAGAATTTGAAAATGATTTTATCAAATTCTTTGAAACTAAATACAATACACAATGTATAGAATTAGATAATACAAATAACCCTAAAGTTTTAGATATTAATAACAATATCTTTGGTAATAAAAATTGAATCTATGAAAGAGATTTTGATTTTAATTTTACAAACAGCATTAAAACAGACAAAGGATTGGTTACTTTAAAGCTTTGTACATCTAAAAACATAATTACTGATATTGATATGTTTAGTGATAGTTTATTAGCATTAGATTTGAAAGAAGTTGCAAAACAATTCATTAATCAAAAATATGAAATAGAAAATATTAAAGAAATTGCTAGCAAAATTAACCTAAATGAAATCTTAGAAAACTTAAATATTGATCAATTTATTTCATTATTTTTTAAAATTTAAAAAAAATATTTAAAATAAGAAATGGTATATTAATAACAACGATATTTAAATATGGGAAAAAATAGAAAAAATCAAACATTTGAACTAGAAAAAATAATAGATTTTCTAGAGAGTAAAACAGAAAATAAAGCTATAGCTATTTCTGGGAAAATAAATAATAAAAAAACTAAAATAATAAATTCAATATTTCAGTACATGTCTCAAGACGAAGAAAAAGTCAGTAAGCACAATACTACTTTTTTTAATTCTATTTTAGAAAGTAATGTTAAAAAAAATAAATCTAAATATCTTGAAAAAGAAACAACATATTTAGTTAATAAAGGTGTATATAATTTGAATTTAGAATCATTAATAGAAAGTATTAATGATAGTTTAAAACAGAATGCTGTTCTTGAAAATATGTGAAGAAATAAGTTTTTCAAACGATGGCATAGAAAAATTCAAAAAACTAGAATTAAACACATTGTAAAAAAAATTAGTTTATTAGAAAGATATGATGCATTAAGTGCTTCAGCAAACAAATATAAATCAATTTTCCCAATATTAACAACAATTACAACCATTGGTACTTCTATTGGTACCCCTATTTTATCTATTGCATTATTAAGACATGATAAACTATTACAGATTTTATCTCCATTAGGGTACAACATCTTAATTTGATTTTGTGGATTGGCAATAATCTCTGGAATAGTATCTGTAATCTTTTATTTAATAAGTTCTATTATTGCTAATAAATATGAATTAATAACAAGAAATATTGTTGATGGATACAAAAAAGTATTATCTAAATATTTTTTACTTCCTAAACAGAAAAAAGAAGATGTAAAAAAACATAAACAAAAGATTTCTATAACAAGAAATTCTAATTACTATTTCAATGAAATTGATTTTAATAGTGAAAATTATTTACATTTTTTAAACCTAATCATGATTCATAATGCTATAGGAAATAAAGTTTGCTTTACAGTTACAATTAATGAACTTTATGAATTAAAAAACTTATTTAATGATTCATGGGGAAGCTCGATTAATTACTATGTTTTTAATGTAAATAACTATAAGAATGGTTATAACAAAGAAAAAATAATTAATTTCTTATTATCTAGAATCTCAAAAGATTTTGATTTTATAGAACTTTATAAAACAAGTGATTATTTTAAAAACTATTTAGATGCTTTCTATGAAGCTACAGAAAATAACTTGCAAATATTAAATGCATTAAATATTTTTAAATCACTAACATTTTTAAAAACTAAAAAAAATTATGTAATAGATAATATTTACTTTTTTATAGATATTTTCTATTTATGCTTAATCAAATCATTAGATCTTTATACATTTGATTTAGTTGTTGATTCAATTATTAATGACCTTGTTATACCAGAAGATATTTCTAAGAGATATAAGTTATTAAAATTAAATAATTTCTTTACTAACAATTTAAAAAAACACCGTGATAAATCATTATTTTTTAATTTAAAAAATATAAATGATGATATTTTTTTAAATAACATTGGAAAACCTAATGAATTAGATAGTAAAAAGATTATTGATGGATTTATAGAAAAGAATAATTTCCAATTAATAAATAAGAAAAACAATATTTATATCAATAAATTTAAAGATAGATTAAAAGTATCAAAAATAAAAAACATAGATGAAATAAATAATATATTTAGCGAAATAGATAAGGTGAAACAATCTGCATTATTAGATAAATGTACATATCTTATAATTGATTTTGTTTATGAAATTATTGTAATGCAAAATAATTTAGATAATTTTCATGTAATAGCTTGAACTTCTGATGATATTGAGAATATTAAATTAATGTAAGATTTTAATTAATGAGATGTAAAACTAAAAAACCATTCCTTTGGAATGGTTTTTTAGTTTTTTGGATTCAATCTGAATGAATTAAGGTTTTCATTTTTTAATTTATCTTGAATTTGTTTTATAATACTATAATCTTTATTATATTCTGTGTAGTTATTGAATAACATTCCAACATTAAAATATGAATAATCCATATTTTCTTTTCAACTACCCATAAAATTAACTCCTATTAATTCAAATCTAGAGTTAATAATCATTGCTCCTGATGAGCCACCATATAAGATTGATTCTGAATCATGTCATCCATTATTTGAATATGTGATGATAGATTGTTGTAAGACTTTTTGTATTTGCATACCATGAGGATTAAATATTTTATTATCTTCATCGTTAAAAGATGGAAACTTTGATCATTTTTTATATCAATTAACTAATCCTCTATATTCATTAAATTTATTATTATCTTCTTCATTGTATTTTGTTCAATAAGATTGTACAGATCCAGCTTTATCCGGACCTAAATATCTTTGTTGAGAAATAATTTTTCCTCCAATAGATTTCATAGTACTTCATCCTTGACGGTGTCCATCTGTTGCTGGGAATCCACCAACAAATAATGTGGAATTCGCACTAGGCACTGGGTTTTTACCATTATTAGCACCCATTCCCATATATCAATCTTTTTCTTGTTCTGTCCCTAAAACTTTATAAAGAGATGGAAATAAAATTTTTATTTCATCTTTTGTAAATTCCATTTTAGTTACAGCAAAATCACCACCTGCATTACTTATTTTACCAACCCTATTTCCTTTTCATCTTGTTAAACCTTCACTTAGGTCATTAGGATTTGTACTGATTTTAGGTCTATCAAATACAGGACCAATCATTCTATTATCATTATCAGTATAACTTCCTATGGTTTCAAAAGTAGGAGTATATCAAACGGCTTTTTCAGTAGCATTCCTATTATTCAAACTAGTTCCAACATATTGACCTTCTGGTGTTTGTATGTTTGTATCTAATACAGCCTTTTCTGATTCATCTGAATCATCACTTATACCTTTTCTAGCCATCGCTTTTATTGTATATTTTGTGTTTCTATTATTAAATTTTTCATAATATAAATTATTCTTAGACTCATATCTTTGATTTACTATTTCATCTTTAACATTTGTTGGAACATCAGAACCAACATATGTTTTAGTAAAAAAACCACCATCTCAATGTTCATTATAAATTTTTTCATTAATAGAAGGATTAGTAAACTCATTAGAACTTCAAATAGATGTACCAGTGGATAATGCTCTATCCTTGTTAAATGCATCAGATATATTTAAAACATGCATATTAGTACCTACTAAGAATTCATATTTTTCATTATTTTTTGAATTAGGTTTTATAATTCTATCAAATATTCATGATGTACCAGATAATCATTGAGGCTTTAATTCTAATCTAATATTAGAATTTTTTTTCATCTTAGCACTAACTAAACCTTGTCATGTTAATTTAAACGATCTGTCATATATGTATTGTCTAAAATCTTTATTCTTTTTTAAAACAGAATTTGTTTGGTTGTAATGATATCTATTTATAGATCCATTTTTCAATGTTAATAGTATATCTAATTCTCCTTTTTCATCATCAACATTTGCATTAATATCAATTATATTACTTTTCACACCAAAGATGTTTTTTATAGAATTATAGTCCATATAAAATAACATTTGTGACATATTAGAAGGAAGATAACCAAACTGATTTTTAAGTATAATACTGTCTATATTTACAAAATAATTTTGATATGAAGCAGAGTCAATAAATCCTCTTAAATATCTTTGTGGCATATCATAATTTGCTTGAATTCCCTTTGGTGCAAACATCATTTTTTCACCAATATCATTTCCATATTCTCCGGAAATTCCAACTTCTTGATTTAATTTATAAAATTTATTTTCATCATCATCACTAGATAATTTTTCATAAAAATCTAATTTTTGATTTTCTTGATTTCCTCAATTTCCATTTCTTATTAATTTATTTACATTTTTTACTGTTTCTTTAAATAATCTAGTTTTCGCAATAATTTCAAGAGGACTTGTTGCATTTAATATATCATTCATTGGAATGGAATGGATTGTGCCATCTAAATCAACATTTTCAATATCATTTAATAAGTCATCTGTGTTAAAAACTACAGTAGCTCTAATTGATCTATTTCCATTCTTAGTATTAAGTCTAAATAAAACATAATTCTCTTTAAAATTAAAATCACTTATAAATAAGTTATTGCTATCAATAGATTGCTTGATAGATGCTGGAGCATTTAAAAACAAACTAAATAAATTACTTTGTTCTAGCATTCATAGTTCTTTGCGAGAAAAATATTTTCTTTTTGGTTTAAAACCAAATCTTGTAATTTCACTATTTACCATACTTATTAGTGAATCACTTGTGTTTTCTTGTTTTTTTTGTACAAATAATTTTTTTACAGCAGTTGCTTGATATGTTCCATATTTTACAACAACTCTAATATTATCCCCTATTGGTCTAATAATATTATCAACATCTGAAAAATCTGATTGATTTGGTTTAAGATTTGATAAAGAAATTTTTTCTGTGTTGAAAGGAAGTTTCACATTTGTTGCTACATAATTCACAATTTCGGTTCTATATCATTCATATGAAATAGGTAAATTTTCTATATTAGCATCATTTGGTATTTCTGCTTTTATAATAGCTGTTTCACCTTCATTATAGACACCATCTGTTTCTGAATTAATAAATTTTAATTTTACACCCAATGGAGATATATCAGATTGACTAATAGTTGGTTCATTTTTTTTGATAACCAATATAGCACTAGCACTCTTTTGTTGATTTTTATTAAACCTTGCTATTACATTTATTCTTTTTCCATTATCATTTATATCAGCTTTAAATCTGGCACTTGCAGAAGTTGAATTTATGACAGTAGAAGAACCTTCAATAAATCATGTATATGAAATATTATCTGTATTTTGAACATTATTTGGAGTTAATATAGCACTTGCTAATATTTCCTCTCCATCATAATATTCATTTGATAAGTTAATTTGAATACTTTGAATATTTATAGTACTATCAATTTCATCTTTGTTTGTTGAATCACTATTATTAATACTTTCATCATTGTCCTTGTTAGGATTATTTTCATCATCATTAGTATTATCATTCTTATTTTGTTCATTTGAATTAGGTTTATTTTCAACAATTCCACCATTAACATTGTTTGAAATATTATTACTTCCACATGCTGTAACTATTATTGGTGAAATTGATAATATTGATAGTAATCCAACAATATTAATAATATTAAATTTAAATCTTCTCTTCTTATCTCTCATACTACCCCACCCATACTTTTAATTATAGGTTATTAAACTTTTATTACAACTTGACTATACATATCTAGTTTTCGGTAAATCTATATAAAAAAATAAAAAAGTTTTGAATTAACCTTGCTAGGTATTAATCAAAACTTTTATATATATTTATTAATTCTTCATCTAATTTTAAAATGTATTCTCAAATATTGGTAAATATCATTTTATTTTTGTTATTTTCATCAACATATTTTAATACATTAAGTTTAAAAAGCATGTGAACTGTAGCATCTACAAAATGTACATTTAATGTATCTAAAAATTCTCTGACATCTTCTCTTGTAATAAAAAACTTATTTGTGAATTTTTCATATTGTGAAGCAAGTATAGGTCATTCACCCACAACATTTTGTAGTGATACTAAGTTTTTAGCTATAAGTTCTTCAATATCATTAAATATCTTTTGAGATTCAGCACACCCTTCTGCTATAGCTACTAATAAGAAATTAATGAATTCACTGATATTTCTTAGTCTTTTTTTAGAATTATCTAACAACTCAAAATATCTTGCTTTATTTTTTAAAAGATATGAACTCATAGATATCTTTGGAGTGTCATTATAAGTTTTAAAAGATAAGAATAATGTACCTAATATTCTTGCTATACATTCATTATTATATGTTAAAGGTTTAATATTCATAATTTGAAATTGAAGAAAGCAACTTTTTATTAAATAACTAAAATCATAGTTAGTTCATAATCCTGACATAATAGATTCTAGTTCATATAAATAATCATCTAATGTTTCTTCTTCTCTATAAGCTGCATCTTCAGACTTTTTATAATAGTCACTCATTAAATAATTTTGACAGACTAATAATGCATCTCTTTCAAAGCCATTTTTCATACACATAACATTTTTAGTTTCTATTAATGATATGATTTCGTTTAAAACAAAATAAGTTTGTGTTCAATCACCATTAATGTCAACTTTTTTATTTGCATCATCTATTCATAATAACAATTTAGAAAAATTAGTATTCACACCTGTTAAAGAATAATTACATATCGCTTCTTTATACAGCATGATACTTTTAAATATTTTTTTATCTTTATGATCTGGATTATTAACTAATTGATTAGTAAAATGTTTAAAAATATTTTCTTCTTTTTTAATTAAACTTTTATCTAATACTTCAATGTAATCTATTAATGGACGCATTTTTATTCTCTTACTTTATAAATTATTTATTAAAAACAAATTATTATCAATAGTAATATTATAATTTATTTGAATGTCTAATTTCTATTATTAGGAGATATTATGGATAAACATATGACAAATATAACTTTTATATCTGATGATGAATTTGCTAAAAAAATAGCTGATGGAAAGTTATTTTTTAAAAATTTAATTAATGGTAATAATGAAATACTAAATTTAATTAAATTAGATTTGATGATTAAAAACAATTTAAAAGATATATCAGATTTTGAAATCGAAAAACTTGAAATAGATAGTAACAATTTATATTTAGTTTTTAAAGCTGATAATAATTCACTTAAAACTATAAAAAATAATTTTGCTAACACTGAAGCTGTTTGTGAAGAAGATACAGAAAAAAACTTTAATAAATATAAATTAAATAGACACTTTTTATTACCAATAGATTTTGAAGTTAAATTAAGAAATCCTTCTACACATATGGATTATTTAAAAAATGAATTTATCAGAATATTAAAAGAACAAATAGTGTTTAATTCAATTTCACACGAATATGATTATGATGGAACATTATTTAACTATTTTGAAATATATAAAAAACATATAAAAACAATGGATAAACAAGAAATAGATAATCATATTGTAAGGTTAGCTAATCGTTTGTTGTAAAAAAATAAAAAAGGACATCCGTGTCCTTTTTTATTTTAGTTATTCCTTTGCATTTCTAATTCAACATGTTTGTTATATTCATCAGCAAAATTGATAAATAAGTTGCATACATGTTTATAAACAGGACTTTGTATATCTTGCTGATATACAACATTGAATTTTTGGTTTCCAGTGATTGCAGCACCTATATTTACTAGAAATTCATTAATTCCGTGATTATTTCACATTTCAGATGTTTTTGACACATCTAATGAATAATTACCACAAAGAACCTTTATCTTAAAATCACCTTCTTGTTCTGTAATTTCTTCTCAATTTATTTTAATTTCCATATTATTCCCCTTTAACAATTTTGTATCTTTCTTCTAAGAATTTTAAACCACCTTCTAAGAAGATAGTTGATTCAGAATCAGTAGAATCTATCTTTTGCAATTTACACTCTGAATATAAGCAATTAGGATTATTTAAATCTGCAACAATAACTTTTTCAGGTTTTGATAAGATTCCAATATTCGCATTATGTGTAACTATAAAGACTTGGTTATTTTCTTTTTTGTTTATTAAATCTAATACATTTGTAGCAATTGTATTATTGTCTAAATTATCTTCAGGTTGATCTAAAAAGATATCTTCATCTATAGATTTATTGAATTTATATTTAATACCATAAATTGATCTTTGACCTAATGACATTTTGTCATATTCTTGTCCGTTAGCTAAAACTATTACTTCATCTTTTAATGAAGAAGAAAGTTTATTTATTATTTTTTCTCTATTAAAAGCTTTTTTAGATTTACTATCTTTCATATTTTCAAGAATTCATTTAGATACATCTTTTGAACTTCTGGGAGTATGTAGCACAACCTTTAAAATATCTGTAATTAAATCTTCACTTATCTTTATATGATTTTTTAATTTATAAGAAAGTAATTTACATTCTTTAGGTTGATCATCAATATCAATGTATACATCTTGATTAGTTAATTTATCAAAATCTTTTTTTAGATAAAATATGTTTTTAGCAAATAATCTAAAAAAATCTTTTGATTCTTTATCATATGTTTTAAGACCTTGTTCTGCAAAGTTTTCATTTTTGATTTCGTCCATTTTTTTCTTATAAACTTTATCAAAAATTAAAACTATATTTTCTATTCTAGATATTTGTTCATTTCTTTTCATTAAGATTTTAAGAATCTTTAAATATTGTTCCATTAATGATGTCATTTCTATTACCAATTCATTGTTAAAAGTTTCATCATTATAAACAACATTAAATCTATTATTAGCAAAGAAGTTTTTAGCAAACATTAAATCATCTTTATATTTTTCAATTAATGTTTTTAAAGTATTTTTTTCTTTTTGTAGTTGTAATTTTATATCTACATTGTTATAGTTTGCTTGACCTATAATGTTTAGTTCAATATCCATATCTTTGAATAAAAAAGTATTCGTTCAATTAATATCATTACTTGAGCTTTTATCTACAATAAAATTAATCTTGTCATAAAAGTTTTCTATTTTATCAATTAAAGCAGTTATTTCTTTATTATTATTTTGAAATACTTCTTTTATGTGATTGTATTTTTCTTCATCAATTTCTGCTGCTTTATTAATATCCTTTTTAATGGGATCATCTTGAAAAATAATGTCATTTCTCAATTCAAAATCTTTTCTTTTTTCTTTATCTTTTTTCTTATCAAGTTGATTAAAAGAAATTAGTTCCCCATTAAATTTTTCAGCTTGTATAAATTTCAAATTAAATGATTCTAATGCATCTGTTGCATTAGTAGGTAGATATCCTTTTTTAAGTCCTGCTAACAAATCAAATAAAGTAGATTTTCCTCCACCTTTTGGACCTAGAATAACATTTATATGTTTTGAAAAATTCAACTCTAACAACTCATTTGGTATTAGAGATTTCATTTTCATAAAAGTAATTTTTTTAATCATTATTTCTAATCTCCTTTACAAAATCTTTTTTTGTTTTTAATAGTTCTTTTAAATCTTTAAATGTAGGTGATTTTAATCCTTCAAACACGGTATATAATCATCTAGACTGTGGATAACTAGTTCATGTATGAGTATCTGAAAAAGCAACTATAGAAGAGGTATATCCATTCTTAATTACTTTTAAATAGTTATGATGATCTTTATTTGTTATTTCGAATGCATCATATTCTAATATGTCTAAATCTTCGCATTCAAAATAATCATTTTTTCCTATATGAATGATTTTGATAGTTTCAAACTCTTTAAATCAATCATTTATTTCATGAATACTAATTCCATTTTTATTTATAGGTCTTATTTTTTTATACAAGTTAAAAAGTTCTTCATCATTCAATGATTCTGAAAAAATAATAAGCATATGACCTATTTTTCCGTTTTTTCTAACTACATTTAATTCCATACCAGGAAATAGAACAATATTCCCTGTAGAAGCTAATTCTTTTGCTTCTTTATAAAAATCCAAATCAAAAGCATTATGGTCTGTAAACGAAGCAAGTTTAACCCCATTATTCATTATTTTTGATAATGAATCATGTAAGTTTTTTCACTTTATTACATCACCATTTTTTTCTGATAATGGAGAATGAAGGTGCAAATCTGCTTTCATAACACTCCTTATTTCATAGTAAAAATAAGCTATCTTAAAAAAATAGCTGATATCAAAAATATTTAATGTTTTGTTTTCATTTTGTCAGCAATCATGCATCTTTGTTTGAGATATGATTGCACTGTTCAACTATAAAAACCTTATTTGGGCAAATATATATACAACATTTACCCAAGATTATTATATACAGCATTCTTTTAGAATTTGCGAATAAATAAAAAAAGAATCTACATATGTAGATTCTAATTTTAATTAAACTAATCTGTTGTATCACTCAACAACATATGATTCATTTATATCAGCAGGTAATTCATCACGTTCTGGGTATCTTGCATATGTACCAATTTTTTTAGTTTGATCTGAATCAACAAATTTACAAACTGGATTTTTAGCACCTTCTAAAACAATTGGTAATTTTTTAGATTTTTCAACAATTTCAATTGTTTGTCCTAATTTAACCATACAAGAAGGAATAGTAATTTTTTTACCATTTAATAATACGTGACCATGGTTTACTAATTGTCTTGCTGCTTTTCTAGTTGGAGCAAAACCCATTCTATAAACTAAATTATCAACTCTACTTTCTAAAGCAATGAAAGTATTTAATGTAAGAGCACCCTTCATATGTTTAGCAATAATGAATGTTCTTCTAAATTGTCTGTCATTTAAACCATATAAGAACATCATTTTTTGTTTTTCTTGTAATTGTTCACCATAACCTGATAATTTAACTCTTTTATTACCATGTTGCCCTGGTGCATATCTTCTTTTTTTACCTTTGATAAACTCTTTATCATTTTCTAATAACGAAAAACCATAACGTCTAGACTTTTTCGTTATACTTCCTAAGTATCTTGACATTTTAATTCCTTTAAAAAAATATAGACATAATAAGATACAATATTCTTTAAAAATAATTTAATGTTGATGCGTTCAATACTTTCAGCATGTTTACTTGCAAAACTAAATAGTCATTAAATTATCTTTTTAAATATAATGCTGCTGATTATGCAACATATATTATATATTAATTTTGATATTTTTATAACTATTTTGTTTTTCACATCTTATAGACTATTAATGCTGTTCGAAAAAGACAATGATGGAACAATTATAGAAAATAATGAAATAGTTATTCATATATACAAAGGAAATGATTTAAATAGTTTAAAAGTAAATACTTTTTCTTTCTTTTTTTCACTATTAAAATCAAAATTTCACAATTTATTTATTCTATTATCATTTATAAATTCTTGAATATTTATTTTTATTTTTTTATTGTAAATATTTATTCATACTCTTTCATTTCTTAAATTACAAAAATAAGAAATAAACAAAACTATATTTATAAGTATCATAAGAATAAATAACGAATAACTCATTAGTAAACTTATATTTTTACTTAAAATAATAGGTGCAAAAATAGATGTTATAGTTATCAAACTTCCCAACAATGTATAACCTATTTTTGAAATTCTTGAAATTATTTTTTGTATTGTGTTTAAGTTATTTATATAAATATCAATATATTTATCATTACTTATTTTATTACTGTTATCTATTGTGTGGATCATATATTATTCTATATTTTTTAGTTCTTATTTGTTCTTCTCTTTTATTAACAGCATTTTTTACATATTGTGTAGGATTTTTAATAAATGTGCTGTAGTTTATAAACTCAATATAGTTTTTGTTTAACTCTAATATTTCTAGTAGTGGATATTTGGTTCTAATTCTATCTATATATGATGATTCTGCAATTGTTCTAGCACAATTCATATTATTAGCAATTTCTTGAATTAATGTATCTTCAACTACACATACTATTCCATTTATTCTATTATCTTTTCAATCTCTTAAAGAAGCTGATATCTCGTTGTAAACTCAACCAGATCTTAAGAAATCACCTCTAATATAGCCTATTTTATCTTTGTTACACGTTAATAAATCTTCTGTTAGTAATAGAATGGTACATGATGAACCCTTGATTCTTCCTAATAGATAATTTCAAATAGTTTCTGCAGAAAACATACTTTTATCTTGTCTTTCAGAAAAATCTATAAGATTATAACAATATCTTAATATACTTCTAGTGTATTTAACATAAAAAAGATTTTTTTATCATGTGAATAAGATATAAAACATGTTATTTTTCCTACAATTTTCTCCTTATTTATTTTTATATTTATGAAAAAAACAAGGTTTTGGGGGAACCTTGTTTTTGGGGTATTTTTTATAAATAACTTAGATTTAATGATAAGTTATGTATTAAATAGTTATATAGATTTTGTTCAGTTAAAGGTTCTTTTAACAGCTTCATTTCAACCTTTAATTTTCTTATCTACTTCTTCTTTTGACATATTAGGAGTGAATGTCTTGTCAATTTTGTTAATAGTTT
>JARHZT010000047.1 GCA_029258015.1 Malacoplasma sp.
TCACTTCAAAATATTCCTTGATTTTTTTAAACATACTAATATAATAAAATATTTTATTTATAAAATATAAAAAAGATTTAATATTAAAAAGAACTTTTTTTAATATTAAATCCTGTTATTATTCAAACCAATGAAATAAGATTGCTTGTTAGTCATTTATCACTTATATGTAGTGTTTTTATTGATCTTGTATAATATTTACCCGTATATTGAGAAAATATTTTTTTTCTTTCTTTTATACCTGTAAATTTTAAATTAAATACAATTGGAAGGTAGTTTTGAAGAATATATCAAAAAAACTTTTCATTTTTAACCATATGTATTAATTTTATATATGCAGCATATAAAGCTTTATACTTTTGTTCTCATAAATAATTATTATTTTGATCTTTTTCTACTTTTGTGGATACATATATTTTTTTATTTACAAATAATGCTCTTTTAAAATAGTGAATATTAATTAATGAAAAATATATGTCATCATATAGTGATAGATTTTCATGGTGTAATATTTCATTATCAGTTAAAAACGATTTTTCAAAACAGACTCTGAAGTCTTTTTGTTCCCCGTATTTGAAAAAATCATTAAAAAAAGACAAATCACTATCTTTAGTTAATATGTTAGATTTATTTTCATCTATAAAAATATTATTTTTCTTCAAAATATTTGGTGATTCGAAACCAAAATATACAAAATCAATATTTTTATTTTTATTTATTTGATTTTCTAAAAATTCAATGGCATTTTCTTTTAAATAATCATGAACATCCACAAATCATACGTGAGTACCAGATGCAACTTTAACACCATAATCTTTAGCTTTACCAAGATTTATGTTTTCGCTATCTATAGTATAAAATCTAAATCCAAGTCTTTTAAAATAGTCTTTATAATTAAAACTTTTATTGTTTCCTATATCAATAAAAATAACTTCAAAATTTTTATTTGTTTGTTTTAAAAAACTTGTAATAAGTAAATCTAACTTTTGTCTTTCAACTACTTCAAATGGAACAATAATAGAAATCATGAGTCTTACCTAATAATTATTTCTTTTCTTTAATAGTAATATAACTATCTAAAAATTCATATGTAGGTTTTTCAAATTTATTTCTATAGTAGTTTTTAATTTTATTTTCTTTTTTAAATCCATTTCATAAAATAGAATTCAACATAAGTGGCATATCTGTTAAATTATCGTTTTGATTCTTTATAAAGAAATTCACATCTTTTACATTTTTATTCATAATATTTTCAAAGATAAATTTATTAAAATTTTCCATATTAACATCTAAATTTTTTAAGACACTATCTTTAAAAATACTTAGATATTTTTCAAACATTTCTTGGTTATAACCATTTTTGTTAAATACATTAAATATCTCAGAAAATATGTTTATTAAACAATGTTCACTTATATTCAACATATGGGACATAAAAGAAGCACCATATGAGTTGTCAACATATTCTATACCGTTGCTGAAACAATGACCAAAAACATCTTTAATTTCATCCAATAGTTCAATGTCACCAGATATCATAATCTGACATTTTTGAAATATATCTCTAGTATTGCATATGAATCTAGCATCAAAATAATTAATGTTCTTTTCAGAAGCTTTTTTTCTATTTAAAATACTTAATTTGTATGGTTTGTATAAGAAATCTATTATGATACTATCTTCTGGTAATTTTGATATTAGTTGAAAAACAATATCATTATTATTAAATTCATTCGATTTGTCACCAACTAAAAAAATAATTTTTCTTGATAGCAAATTATTTATCATAGAATCCAGATAATAAAAGACACTAAACCCTTCATTTTTCAAGCTTTCAGCATTATTTCTTGTAAAAATAGAAACACTTAAGCAATTCATTGTGAAGTTTCTTAGTAACGCTTCAGATTCTTTAGAAGTACCATATAACCCAACTTGAAAATTAAACCCTTTCATACATTATTTCTCATTAAAAAAATCTAAAATAGTTTTAGCATATTTATCTGGTTCTTCTCAAAATGGAAGGTGTCCAGATTCTTCAAATACTTCTAATCTATAGTTTGGCATTTTTTTAAAATATTTATAAGCAGATTTTCAATAAATTATTCTGTCATGCTTACCTAAAATCATTAATATATCTAATTTATTTTTATCAATTGCTTCTACAATATCATTTCTATTAGAGAAAGAGATCATTCTCTTTCTTAAATAGTTGAAATTATCTCTATGTTCTAATTGATATTTAGTTTCTTTTGCTATTTTAGGGTCATTTTCATCTTTGAAAAATTTATGAGCATCTTTTAATAGCATTTCTTGTACAGCAAAAGTCTTTTTATTATCTTTTGGCACAAATTTAAATACATTTAAGCTTACCCATGAAAAACTTGGATTCATAGGTGTTACAAGCACAACTTTTTTAAATCTATCAGGAATCATAGAAGATACCATTAAAGCAATTCCACCACCCATAGAGTGACCTATTAGGTAAATGTCTTTAAAGTTCATTTCTTTAATTCATCCAACTATATGATTAGCGAATCTTTTTGGATATAAATCTTCTTTATTTTTTAATTTAGCAACACCGTGACCTGGCAATTGTATTGCATAATAACTATAGTCATCATTTAAATATTTTAAAAAACCGTCATGGTATTCAGATGTAGTTGCAAAACCGTGAATAAAAATTATTGTTTTTGCATTAGGATTCTTTGATTTTCTTTCTAAGTAAACATAATCGTTTTTTTGAACTAAATTCATAGTTATATACCTCTATTTAAAAAATTTTTCAATCAATTCTTTTCTACTTGGGTTTTCCATAGCTAAACCACTTTCGATATCGAATGATAAAATTTCAAATTCGTTATTACCTATAATTTTATTTGATTGGTTATTATTTATCAATTCGTAAACTTTTAGAACCATCATACTTGCTCTAACTAGATCCATAGCTGTAGGTTGCCCACCTCTTTGTGTATAACCTAAAACATTTAACTTCACTGATTCTTTAGAATGAGAACTTATATAACTTATATATTCTTGTACAGAAGGTATACCATCTCTTCCTAAGAAATTTTCAACATAAAGTATTATTAAACCTCTTTTATTAGTTTTTCTTTTTTCATTTATTTTATTTACTAATTCTTGAGGTGAGTAAAAAGATTCAGGAGTAATTATAATATCTGCTTCTGTTGCTATACCAGCAAAAACTGTTAAATCTATACAGTGTCTACCCATTATTTCAACCATAGCAATTGTTGCATGTGAATTCATACATGATTTTATTTGCTTAATTGAATTTACAACCACATTTAAACAAGTATCAAAACCTATAGAATAAGTTGATGAAGATACATCGTTATCTATAGTTCCTGGCAAACAAAATACATTAACGCCATGAGTGGATAACAATTTAGCTCCTTTGTAACTTCCATCTCCACCTATAACAACTAAGTAATCAATTCCAGCATTTTTTAAATTGTTAACCATTTGTTTTTGAACTTCTTCTTTTAAGATGTCTGTAAATCTTGAGCTAAAAATTTTTGATCCTGGTAAATCTCATCATGATTTAGTCTCAGGATAGTTAGCTTTAAAGATTTCATTATTATATAAGCCTTTATAACCATTAAATATAAAATATATTTCACAATTATTTTCATTAGCATAAGTAACAAAAGTACTTAAGCATTTGTTCATTGTAGAAGCATCTCCACCAGATGTTAAAATAGCTATTCTTTTCATAAAAATCCTCTTTTTCTTAATTATCTTAAACTTCTTTTTATCAAATCTAAATCTAAACAATTATATTTTAAAAATCTATATATTTTAAAAATCTATTAAATTTCAAAGATTTATACCTGAATTTAAATCCATATAATATAAAAAAATTTTTATCACTATTTTCTGTGTCAAAATATTGAAATTATTAATTTTAAATATATTTTTGTCTTTAGACATATAAATTAATTTAATAGTTTCTGATTCATATTTTAAATCTTGTTCAAGATTAAAATGTTGTTTACAAACAAAGCCATTATTTATAAATGAAAATGAATAAATATTTTTATTCTCACAAAAACAGCATTTATCTAATATAGGTTTTATTCCTAAAATATCCATGATTTTGTGAAGCATATGTGTCATTATTAAATAATCATTAGTTTCATTGTAATTTTTAACAAAATCGACTAGTTCTTCGAAAAATTTAAATGTTTTTTCACCTTTAAGCTTGCTGTCATAAATTATTTTGGAAAAGAGTATAAGTGGTGTTCTAGTAGATATTGAAATGTTGTTTTCTAATATATTTACTTTTTTCAATTTACCCATTTTGTTATCTATATCTCTAGAAGCAAAAATTCAAAATTCTGATAAACATCCATAAAATAAATTTCTACCATTTTTAGATAGTATTTTTTTAACACCAAGTGATAAAACAGTAAATATATTACCATGTTCATTAATAAACGATATTACTTCATCAAACATTCCATAATCACATCTATTTATAAGATAACCTTTAGTTATGATTTCAGCCATTTATTACTTTTTATAACCTAACTCTTTTATTTTTAAATCATTATTTCTTCAATCTTTTTTAACCTTCACTTCAGAAGAAGTAAATATTTTACAATCATAATAGTTTGAAAGTTTTTCTCTTAATTCAATATTTATTTTCTTAATTGAACTACCTGCTTTACCAATAATGATTGGTTTTTGAGATTCTTTTTCAACTATTATTGAATATCTAATTGAAAGTAAATTTGTTTCTTGATTGTATTTCATTTCATCAATTAAAATTGCAACACCATATGGTATTTCTTGTCTAAAAGTTTTTATAATAATTTCTCTAATAATTTCAGAAACAAAAAATTCATCAGAAACTTCTTTTTCCATATTACTTAAATCTTCAATATTTCCTTCATATGTATTAATATTTTCTTTAACAATATTAATTATTTTTTTAACATCATCATTATTTGTCGCAGAAATATTTACTATCTTTTTGAATGGAAATTTATTGGCAACATTTTTTACTATTTCATCCAATTTCCCTTCTTTTACCAGATCAATTTTGTTTACAACTAAGAATGCTGTTTCAACACCAAAATCATTTAAAATTTTTACACATTCAGCGTCTTCTTCATCATAATCTCTAGATGCATCAAAAATAAACAAAGTAATATCACTCTTCTTTAATGATTTTTTTACTTGTGAATTTAAAAAATGATCTAATTTGTTTTTTGCAATGTGAAAACCTGGGGTGTCTAAGAAATTTATTAAAGACTCATTGTCTTTATAACTTATTTCTATAAGGTTTCTTGTGGTTTGTGGTTTATTTGTAGCTATTACAGCATTTTTTTCTAATATGCTATTTAGCAAAGTTGATTTACCAACATTCGGTTTTCCAACTATAGATATAACACCATATTTCATAAAATCTCCTATCATGAGAAAAAGTCTATATTGATATTTCTTCTCACTTTGGTTATACATATATTTTCATAAGTATAGTTCAAATAACTAAATATATAAAAATTATTCTATAAAATCTGTATTTTTACCTAATCCACATTCATTTAAAACATTATATTGTTTAGAAAACATTATTTTAGCTTCAGCGTCATTTTCATGATCATAACCTAAAAGATGAAATATACCATGAGATACTAAAAAACATAGTTCTCTATCAAAAGAGTGGTTATATTCTTTTGATTGTTCATGAACTTTATCAATATTTAAAAATATCTCTCCTAAAAGAGGTGTTTTAATTGTATTAGCTTCTCAAAAAGAAAATGAAATCACATCAGTTGGATAATCTTTATTTCTATATTTTCTATTTATTTCTCAACTTTGATTATTTTCTATAATATGTAATTCAAAAATAATGTCTCCTTCTAATTTTTCATCATTAAAAATTTTTGAAGATATCTTTTTTATTAAAGTATTATATTTTTTATCTAATAATTTTTTTTCATCATTTATTTGAATTTGAAACATTTTGAACCTTACTTTTAATTAGAGATTTCTTTAATTATATATTCACCTATTCTTATTTTTTTATCATAAATATCTACATGGTTAACATCCTCATTAGTGATTAAATTTTTTGAAACTATTAAATAATAAAAAAATGCATCTTTTTCAACATTAATGATGCTTAATTTATAGTTTTTATTTTTTATCTTTAATAGTATTTTTTGTCCTTCTACAAAATTAACTGTGTTGGTGTTTTTGGTTTGAATAATTTGATATCCATTAAAATTAATTAAAATACCTTTTATATAAGTTTGAACAAAACAAAAATTTATGAATATTAAAAATGTATAAAAAATAATGACAAAAAATATTAAACTAATTTTTATTTTTTCATTCATTATTTACCTCCAAGTGATTTTTAAAATATTTTTTTAAATACTCTGAGTGCGATACACACACCACAAAATTATGCTTACTAATAGTTGAAAAAAAATAATTCATAAACATATCTATATAATCATTAGAAATATTTGAGAAAGTTTCATCTAATAAAATTATTGAATTTCTATACTTTAACAATGAAAATAAATTCAAAAGTTGAATCTCTCCTTTGCTTAATTCATTTTCTTTTTTCATTGAAATTTTAGTTATTTTTAAAAAGTCAGCTATTTCTTTATGCAAATGTTGGTTTAAGTCTATTATTACAGAGTAATCTATGTGTACATAAGAGCAGTTATTTGGTATGTAATAGATTATGCTGTCTAAATGATTCAAATCGTATAACGAACTATCAATACCATTAATAAGTATTTGTCCCTTATTTATTTCATTATCTAATGATAAAATTCTCAAAAATGTTGTCTTTCCTATTCCGCTTACACCATGTATTAATGTGTTGTTTTTCAATTGAAGATTAACTTCTGAAAAAATATTATTGTTTTCACCATATCCAAAATCAACATTGAGCATTTGTATAGAATTTATAGATGTTAGTCTAATTTTATTTTCAGCATTTTCTTTTTTATTGTAGTCAGACAAAAACTTATTTACTTCACATAGTGATTTTTTATAAATTGGAATAAATGAGAGATTTTCAAACAAATTATTGGAATAATGATCAATCAAACTAATTAGCGTTATAAAAAAAATCATTTCAGATGGGTTTTCTTTATCTAACATAATCAAATTAACAAAATATGTCAAAATAATCAAAAATATAATTTTTATTAATATGTTTTTTATAAATGAAATCTTTGAAAAGTATGAGTTATTTACCTTATTTTGATTAAACATCTTTCACATAGACTCTTTTATAGAAGAGGAAAGGTTTGTAAACTTATCTTGATTTTTTTCATTTTCTAAAAAATTATAAATTTTATGTAATTTATATTCAGATTCATTTTTGTATTGATAATTTTTTTTATAATTATTTTCATTATATTTTTTTATAAGAAAAGAAAAAATTATATTGATTGTTATATAGATGATTGCAAATACTAAAATAATTTCTGATTTCAAAGCCATCATAATAATAGCTAATAATAAAAAAACAAAATCTGAATATAGTTCAGGACACTTAACATATTTATAAGTTATGATGTTTGCTATATTAACAGGTTGTTGATAAAGATATTCTCTAGAATTTAATTTAAAGAATATATATCTTTTTTTAGACAAAAAATTTATGTAATAAATTGCATTTCTTTTTGTGAGTTCATCCATCTTTTTTGTTTTAAAAATTTCTAAAAAATAAATTAATAAATACTCCATTAAAAAAATCATAAAAAAATACAATATTAAAAAAATAAATTCATAATAATTGTTTTTCTCTATAAATGAAAAAATTATCTTTAATATGCTTGATCCAATCAATGAAATAGATATCAATAGTACATTAAGCAAAAATAAACTTAAAATAAATAACCATTCATTATTTGTGTCGAATATATTTGAATTATTATATTGTGTATCCTTATGTTTTGTAGATTTAGAAAATACTATAAAATATCCAGAATATATTTTTTCAAAGTCATTTAATAAAAGCTCATATTTCCCTTTTGCTGAATCATAAATTATTATTTTATTTTTATTCCTTTTGCATATAACAAAATGATTACCATATTCTGAGTTAATAGATGTTATAAAAAAATCTTTATATTTTAGTTTTTCAAATTCTTTAAATTCTATTTTATAACTTTCAATATTTAGGTTTATATTTCTTCCTAAAATTTCAAAATCATAGATAGAAATTCCTTTTTTGTCTAAACAAAAATTTTTACATATATCTTCATTTGATATTTCTTTTTTAAAACTAAATTCATAAATTGATTTCAAAACACAAATTCCACAATCATTGTCATTTGTCTGATAATTAATTTTCATATTCTTATAAATAAAAACTATTGAGTTAAAAAATGTTTCATATTTCTATTTTTTTTTATAATTATTTAAGAATAAATTTAGGGAATTTTATGAATTTAAAATTAAAAAATTTACACAACCAAAATATTTACAATAATTTATCATCATACAAAGACAAAACACTTTGCATAGACAGTATTGATAAATGAAAAGAATATTTTTTATTAAATAAAGAAAGAAAAAATAAAGAAGCAAATTCAACAAATAATAATTTTTTAAATAAAAGAATTAAAAAGAACCTTAAAGGTTTTGAATTATTAGTAAATTCAATAGGTTTAAACAAAAAAATTACAAATGGATATTTTCTAGACTATTCTTCTTATGTTAATATCTATCTTTATTTTGATTCCATGGATAACATCTTGCTATACGTTAATGACACTTGTGAAGCTAGAGGAGACAAGCAAGTTGGAAGTATACAAGAAGCTATTAATTACTTAAAAAATGAAGATGTAGTAATTTCAGAAGTTGAGGAAATATTTATAGATGAAAATGAATGAAAATCATTTACAGACTCTTTTGAAGCTGATAAAAGAAGTTAATTTTCATTTTTCTTAAAATAAAATTATTTATATTAGTATACTAATATAGACAGGAAATTTTAATGACAATTTTTTTAATATTATCAATAATTTTTTTTATTATCAGTATCTCTCTTTTTGGTTTAATTTTATATATTTTCTACAAGAATAAAAAATATAAGGAAATGGAAACAGAATTAAAAAAAGATTGAAATGATCTTTCATTATACAATTTTGAGAAAATCAATCTCCCTATAGAACATATAAGTTTTCTTGATGAAAAATTTGAAAAAATAATGTATTTGTTTAATGACTTTTCAGAAAAATATTGAGAAAAATTAGAAATTATAAAAAATAAAATATATAAGTTACAAAAAACTTTATCAAATTATGATTGAAAATCTTTTAATGAAATTTATCAAAGTGCCAAATTAGAAATTAGAATGTTGAAATCATCACTATCTTCTCTATTTGAAATTCAACAAAATATATTAAATTACAAAGATTATATAAGTTATATTCTTGTAGCATATAGAGAGAATAGTTGAAATTTAATAGATTTTTATAATACAAACTTATCAGATGACACTAAAGATATAGATAATATAAAACTTATTAAACAAAACGTTTCTAATTTAAGATTCGCAACAGAAGAATTAAATGAGTGTTTAGAAAACTACGACATAAATTACACTATATCCTCTATTAATAATGCCAATTCTGCATTTTGCAAATTATGAGAATCAATAAACAAAATGTACATCACAAGAAAACAAAGCAATTACATAGATTACTCTATTAATGAAATAAATAATATATTGAAAAATAATTACAAGACAATTCAAACAAATGTAATTAACTCTGCTGAAAAACAAATGTCTAAGGTAATAAAAAATTATGACTATGTTAAGGCCAATGCTGATAAAGGTAATGAAAAAGAATTGCAAAAACTAACACTATCAATAATTAAGTCATTATGAAATATTAAAAAAGATTTAAATATAACATTCAAATCAAGTGAATTTTTCAATAAAAACAAGTTAGAAATTGATAGTTTATTTAAGAAAGCAGCTGTTTATATTCCAGATATAACAAAGGTTCTAAATAAAATATTTGATAACTTTATAGAAAATACAGAAATCAAAACTTTAATACTAGATTGCAATACAAAGTTTTTCCAAATTCTAGGACAAATAAAAGATTATCAAAAACAAATCAATAGAAATAATTATGATCCATCAGACTTGTTAGATAAAGCTAGAAATATCATTACAATGATAATAGATAATGTATCTGAAGCAGATAAAATAGTAGCTGAAGTAATTTCAAAATATAATTCATCTAAAAAAATATTAAATGATATTACATGCAACAAATTACTTCTAACTCAAATGAAATCATATATGCTAAAGAATAAAATTGATGATGAAAAGAATAATGAACTAATTGATAGACTTTCTAATGAACTTGATGGTATTGAAAGAAA
>JARHZT010000040.1 GCA_029258015.1 Malacoplasma sp.
AAATGAGATGAAATATCTGACATAGAAGCCAAAAGAGATTTATATAGTGAATTGAAAGGAACAATTAAATTTATTTTAATTTCTATTGAAGAGTATATGTCTCATAAAGAAATTAATGATAAAGAAATAAATATAGAACATATTTTTCCTCAAGATTCTAAGAAATGAAAAAAGGAATTGGATGACAATGGAGTTTCTATAGAAGTTACATTTGAAGACATGAGAGAATGACTAAATACATTAGGTAATTTATCTATAGTTAACTCTAAAGATAATTCAACATTGTCTAATAAAGTATTTGTACAGAAAAAAGAAATATTAGCAGATAGATCATATTTAAAAATTAATAAAATGATTTATGAATGACAAAATTGAACTATAGAAGAAATAAAAAATAGAGCAAGAAATATTTTGGATTACATAGAAACAATGTGATTCAATGGTGAAAGCTGACAAAAATAAAAAAATATATCTAGTATATGCTAGGTATTTTTTTTATTTTTAAATATTTATTAAATCATTAAATTAAAATATTCACTATGGAAGATAAAAATAAATTTAATCATATATCTGTTAGACTAGAAGATTCTATTAATAGTTTGAATATTAGAAAAGATAAAATATATGTTGATTGTACATTTGGTAGAGGTGGACATTCTAAGCAAATTTTAAATAAATTAGAGAATACAGGTCATTTATATTGTTTTGATCAAGATGAAGAAGCTCATAAATATTTTGAAGAAAATTTTAAAGATTATAAAAATGTAACTTTAATTAAAAGTAATTTTAAAAACATTAAAGAAGAATTAGCTAAGTTGAGTGTTTTTAAAGTAGATGGAATTTTATTTGATTTAGGTGTATCTAGTCCAATGTTTGATGATGCTAGTAGAGGTTTTAGTTATAAATTAGATGGAAAACTTGATATGAGAATGAATCAAAATCAAACATTAAGTGCATATGAAGTAATCAACAACTATAGTGAACAACAACTAACTAGTATGTTTAAAAAGTATGGTGAAATTTATGATTCATATGCTGTAGTAAAAAACATATGTAACAAAAGAAAAATAAAACATATAGAAACAACATTGGAATTAGTTGAAATCATTAGAGAGAAAACTCCAATAAAATTTCAATATGAAAAAAAACATTTTGCAAGAAAATATTTCCAAGCCATAAGAATTGAAGTAAATGATGAAATTAATGTTTTGAATAAAGCATTAAAAGACTCTTTGAATTTATTAGAACATGAAGGAAGAATCGTTACTATATCCTTTCACTCTTTAGAGGAAAAAAGTATTAAAAATGTTTATTATGAAGCTTTACACAAAAATGATTTACCAAAAGAAATTCCGATAAATACTGTTAGTGATTTTAAAATAATAAAAGTAAAACAAAAAACTAATAACAAAGAAATAGAAAATAATAATAGAGCAAGATCTGCATATCTTAAAATTATTGAAAGGGTTTAATTATGCTAAATACTTATACTGTTATTTCATTTGGAAATTACGAAACAAAAATATTAATTTGTAATTTCATAAATAGAAGATTATACACAATTTACAATACAAGTTTTTTAACAAATGATTGCTTTCAAGATTCTCTTATTATTGATGAAGAATTACTAGTAAAAATTTTAAAAAGAGAATTTGCAAAAATTCCAATAGATGTAGATTCAACAAATTTAATTTTAAATATTCCATTAAAGAACTTAGAAATATTAACTAACAAAGTTAATGAAATGCCTATATCTAAAAAAACTTTATCTAAAGAAGACATTTTTAATTTAACAAAAATGACACAAAAAAATGCTTCAAGTGAAAAGTTTAAATTAGATGAGCAAGTGATATATTGAAAAGTAGATGGAACCGAAATTAAAAATATTGAAAATATTAATGAAATTGAAACATTAAGTTGAAAAATAAATTCATATTACACAAATAATGCAACTATTAAAAAATATTTAGATTTAATTAAGAATTTTAAGTGTGTACCTAATTTGATAATATGTGATAGTTTAGTTATGAATTATTTATTTTCTAATAAAGAAAGAAAATATAAAGTGTTGATTAACATAGGACACTGAAAATCATCTTTTGATAGATATGAAAATGAGGTTTTAATAGATCAAAGAATAGTTGATTTTGGTATTAGACATTTAACATCTGAAATTGGTAAGACAGCATTTGTAGATGAAAAAAAATCTATTGAGATTTTAAAGATATATAAAGATCTTGTTATAGTGAACAAAAATCTAGCTTTAATTAATCATTTCAAAGAAAAATACTTAGATTACTCACAAACAACTATTAAAGACATTGATAGATTAATAGGTGTTTGAGTAATGCAATTAACAAGTTTGATGAATGCTTATTTAAAAGAAAAAGAAATAGATATATTAGGTGTTGATGAAATTTATTTTTATTCTTCTATGAACATATTAGATGTATGATTTCCAATGATTAGAGAATCATTAGATAAAAGAGCAGAAATCCACTCAATACAACCTAATGTGTTTGGGATTACAGAACAAAAATATTGTTCATTAATAGCTTCTATTTTATATTATGTAAATAGAAGAAATTAATTCTTACTTATAAATTTAGATATTATTTATAAATGTGTATATAACTTGATAAGGTGCTTGCTATGGAAAAATTTATTGTTATAAAATTTGGTGAATTATTTTTAAAAGGAAAAAATAGAAGTTCTTTTTCTGGTTGTTTATTCAAAAATGTAAAAAGAGCTTTAAAGGGTTTTGAATTTAATTTAGTAAATAAAAACAATATGTTTTTTTTATTTTTTGAACAAGAAAATGAAAATGAGATATTGGATATATTAAAAATGATTCCCGGAATTTCATATATTCATATTTGTTATATGTGCGAAACTGATATTAATAAAATTGAAGAATTAGCTTGCAAGTTATGTGAAGGTTTTAAAACATTTAAAATAGAAATAAAAAGAAAACATAAAAATTTTATGGAAAGAGATGAAATCATTAGTAGTGTTGCTAGAAAAATTTTATCTAATAGAGAAATAGTTGTTGATGTCAATAATCCAGAGCTTTTATTAACTATAGAAATTCATAGTTCAAAAGATAGTTATATTTGAACTGACAAAATAAAAGGGATAGGTGGATTACCAATTGGTGTTAATGGTTCTTGTCTTTCTTTGTTATCTGGAGGAATAGATTCTCCAGTAGCTTCTTTTCAAGTTCAAAAGAGAGGACAAATAGTCGATTATCTAACTTTTATAACAGAAGATGTTACTGAAAAAACTATAGACAAGCTAAAAAAATTAATAAACAAAATAACTTTAAATAATAAAATACATAATGCAAAACTTTATGTGATTGATTATACAAAAGTGCAACATGAATTAATGCATATGTCTAATCCTAAATATAGGATAACTTTGATGAGAAGGTCATTTTATAGAATAGCTCAAGAAATAGCATTAAAAAATAATTATGATGCATTAGTTTGTGGTGATTCGTTAGGTCAAGTTGCAAGTCAAACATTAGAAAGTATAAATACAATTTCAAATGTTTGTGACAAGATGCAAATATTTAGACCATTACTAACTTTTGATAAACAAGAGATAATTGAAATTGCTAAAAAAATTGATACTTATGAGACTTCTATTGGCGAACATGAAGATGTTTGTTCTATGTTTGCACCACAAAATCCTGCCACAAAACCAAGTGTAAAACTTGCATTATCATTAGAAAATGAATTAAAATTATTAAATTACATTGAACAGAGTGTAATTAATAAAATAAAAATAATTAATGTGGAATAGGAGATATCATGTTTAATGTAACTGAGATAATCATAAAAAAAATACAAGAATATGACAAAATATCATTATTCTTTCATGAAAGACCAGATTTTGATGCACTAGGTTCTTGCTTTGCATTAAGAGAATTTATTTATGATAATTTTAAAAATAAGACTGTAAAAATTATAGGTTTAGACACACTACCTTCATTGTATGGTTCAACATTATTTAAATTTGAACCAAAATTAAATAGTGTTTCTAATGAATTTATAGCTTCATCTTTAGGGATAATTTCAGATACAGCTAATACTGCTAGAGTTTATTCTAGAAAAAATACATTATGTAAAGAAACTATAAGAGTTGATCACCATCCTCAAGTCGAGGTTTTTGCTGATTTTGAATGAATTGATCCGATGATTCCAGCAGCTTGCGAAATGTGAGGAACTATATTTTTGGAATCTAAATTAAAGTTAAGTTCACAATGTGCTAAATATTTATATGCTGGAATTATTACAGATACTGGAAGATTTTTGCATAACAACACATTACCTTCAACATATGAACTAACTTCTAAATTAATTTCTACAGGATTTAGAAGATCTGAAGTTCATGATTCAATTTATCTAAGAGATGCAACACAAATTGAATTTACAAATTTTTTAATGAAACGTTTAAAAATCGAAAAAAGAGTAGCTTACTTTGTAATACCTAAAGGAGCACATAAAAAATTCAATATATTCCCACAATTTTCAATGGTGCATTTATTAAGTGATATTAAAGATGTTGATGCTTGAACTACATTATATTTTGATGATCAAACATTAAGTTGAAAAGGTTCGATTAGAAGTAGAGATATTCAAATAAACCATATAGCAGCAGAGTTTAATGGTGGTGGTCACAAGTATGCCGCAGGATTTACTTTAGAAAATGAAAAAGTATTTTACAAAGTAATTGAAAGACTACAATCATATCTTGAAACTATAAGACAAGGTTCATAAAAAAGAAAAAACAAACAGTAAAATGTTTGTTTTTTTATTGTATTGAAATGAATTATATGCTTTTTTAAAAATAAAGCAGCAAAAATAGATTTATTTTTAATTAATAATTATTAAAAAAAATAATTAAAAAGTAAAATTATTATAGGTAAAATAGGAGATTAAAATGACAGCACATAATAAGGCTAAAAAAGGTGAAATAGCCAAAATAGTTTTAATGCCAGGTGACCCATTAAGAGCCAAGTGAATGGCAGAAACATTCTTAAGTTCTTATAAAATGGTTAATGATGTGAGAGGAATGTACGCATTTACTGGGAAATATAATGATAAAGAAGTAACCATCATGGGACATGGTATGGGTATTGCTTCAATTGGTATCTATTCATACGAATTATTCAATGCATATGATGTAGATGTAATTATAAGAGTTGGTAGTGCAGGTTCTTATACTGAAGATATAAATGTTGGTGATTTAATCTTAGCTAAAGATAGCTATAGTGAATCGACATATGCTGAACTTATAGGTGTAGAAGCTAAAAATAAATTAATCAATGCTTCACAAGATATAAATGAAATAATTTTAGAAACAGCAAAAGAAAATAATTTAAATATATCTTATTCAACAGTACATAGTAGTGATGTATTTTATGGTGGTGTTAAACCATTTAAAGAGATTGAAAAAGAAACTAATTCAAAAGTTGTTGAAATGGAATCATTTGGACTTTTTGCAAATGCTATTAAATTAAATAAAAAAGCAGCAACTTTATTAACTTGTTCAGATTCACTTGTAACTCATGAAGCAATGAGTGCTGAAGATAGACAAACTAAGTTTAAAAACATGGTTTTATTAGCACTTAAATCTGCTGAAAAAATGTAGTTTATGAATATATTAAGTTTAATTGAGAAAAAAAAGAATAATAAAAGAATCACAGAACAAGAGTTTGATTGATTTGTAAAAAACATATTAAATAATTCAATTTCAGATTATCAAATATCAGCATTTTTGATGAGTATTTGATTTGCTAAATTAAATTATGATGAAACATATTTTTTAACAAAAGCAATTGTTGAAAATGGAAAAGTGTTTTATTATCCAAAAAAAATAAAAGATATTATTGATAAACACTCAACTGGTGGAGTTGGTGATAAAGTAAGTTTAGTGTTATTACCTATATTAGCTTCATTAGATGTAAAAATAGCTAAAATCTCTGGAAGAGGTTTGGGCTACACTGGTGGTACTATTGATAAATTAGATTCAATCAATTGTAATACAAGTATTGATGAGAAAAAAACAATAGAATTATTGGATAAACAAAATCTTTTTATAATTCAACAAACTAAAGAAGTAGTTCCGGCAGATAAAATTTTGTATGCTATTAGAGATACATCTGGAAGTGTGGATAATCTTTCATTAATAGTTGCATCTATTATGTCTAAAAAAATAGCAACTAATGCTGACTATATTTATCTTGATGCAAAAGTTGGTGATGGAGCATTTTTTAGTAATTTAAAAAAAGCTAAAGAATTTGGTGAATTATGTATAAAAATAGGAAAGAAATTTAAAAAGACTGTTGTTGTACATTACACAGACATGGATAAACCATTAGGTAGATATTTAGGAAATTTAACAGAAATAAAAGAAGCAGTTGATTTTTTAAATGGTAAATTCCATTGTGAAGCATTAAAAGAACTTATATATGATTTTGCAAAAGATATCTTAATAGACCTTAAAAAAGCTAAAGATAAAAAAAGTGCATATAGGATAATTGATGAAACGATTAAATCATCAAATGCTTATAACAAATTTAAAGATTGAGCAAAAGCACAAGGATCAAATTATGATTTTGATTCATTATTAGAAAATGAATATAGTGCTAAATATGTTGAACACATTAAATCAAAAAAACCAGGTTATATTAAATTCAAATCCAATAAAGAGTTTGGAATGGCATTAATCGAAATTAAAGCAGGAAGAAAACAAAAAACTGATACATTAGATTTTAATGCTGGTATTTACTTAAATAAATATAATAATGAATTGGTTAAGAAGAATGAAACTATTGTAACTATTTATTCATCTCACCCAATTGAAAAAAGTGTTATCAATAAAATAAAAGATAATATTGAAATTTTTGAAAACAAACAAAAAGCAAATAAAACTATATTAGGAGTAAGTAGATAAAAATATGGAAAACAATTTCTTAGCAAGTATATTTACAAAATTACAAGAAATTAAAAAGAATGCATACGCACCTTATTCTAATTTTCATGTTGCATCTATATGTAAAGTAGGTGATGAATTTTTTTATGGAGTAAATATAGAAAACTCTGCATACCCTGCAGGTATATGTGCTGAAAGATCAGCAATTTGCTCTGCTATTAGTAAAGGGCATAAAAAAATTGATGAGATTTATTTATTAACAGATTCAATTGATACAGCAACGCCTTGTGGAATATGTAGACAATTTATGAGTGAGTTTATGCATAATGATGATGCAAAAATAGTTGCTTTTAACAATGAAGGAACTTGTAAAATATATTTAATAAAAGATTTATTACTAGATAGATTTACAACAAAAGATTTGAATAATAGAGGTTAATTATATGAATAATACAAATATGAATGCAATTTCAGCGCTTTGACTAAAATCAGAAAAGATATCTGCAGAATATAAAAAATATATTATGGGATTATCAAAAGAAGAAATTGATACATACTTTACAGATAAAAAAATGAGTTTTGGTACTGCTGGTATTAGAGCAACAATGGGTCCTGGAACTAATCAAATAAATGTTTTTACATACCAACAAATGGCTGAAGGTGTTGCTAGATGATTATTATTATCTAAAGAAAATCCAACTGTTGTTATTGCTCATGATAATAGAAAAAATGCAGATTTTTACTCAAAAATAGTTGGTAAGGTTTTAACTCATTTCGGAATTAATGTTTTGTTTTTCCCAAATAATGAATTAAAAGCAACTCCAATTACTTCATATGCTATTAGACATTTAAAAGCAGATAGTGGAATTATCATAACTGCATCTCACAACCCTAAAAACTACTTAGGATTTAAAGTTTATAATAATTTTGGTGGACAAATTCTTCCAGATGATGCTGATATTATTTGTTCATTAATGCCCGAAAATAAAACTATATTAGATAATGAATATACACAAAAAGCAGAATTAATTAGTTATATTGAAGACTCATTAACTCAAAGTTATTATGAACAAGCTAGAAAATGTTTAATTAAAACAGATTTTGAAACTGAAAAAAACTTTCCAGTAGTTTTTACGGCTCACCATGGCACAGCTTCTTATGATTTACCTTATTTTTTAAGTAGTTTAGGATATAAAAATGTTGTTAAGGTGGAAGAGCAATGTGTACCTGATTCAGCTTTCACATACTCGCCTGTGTCTAATCCAGAAGATAAAAGATCTTTTGAATTATCGTTGCAATATGCTAATAAATATAATTCAGATATTATGTTAGCTGTTGATCCAGATTCTGATAGATTAGCAGTAGCTGTTTTACATGATAATAAATGAAAATATTTTACAGGTAATGAAACTGGAATTATATTCACTCACTATGTATTAAAAAACAAAAAGTTTACTAAAGAACCATTTATTGTTTCAACATTTGTTTCAACAAATTATATAGATAAAATAGCAGCTGATCACAATGCTAAAGTATTTAGAACACCAACTGGATTTAAATGAGTTGGAAATGTATTAGAACAATATTACCAACAACAAGATTTTGTTGTGGGGTTTGAAGAAGCTATAGGGGCTTTAAACTCTGATATAGGACGTGATAAAGATGGGTTTCAAGCAGCAGCTTTAATTTTAGAAATTTATAATTGATTAAAGAGTCAAGATAAAACACTTGTAGATTACTTACATCAAATCTTTAATGAATATGGAGCTTGAGCTGGAGAAACAGTTTCTTATGTTATTCAATCACCTAATTGGAAAGAAAGTATGGAAGAAAGAATTAAGTTCTTTTCTAAAATAAAAGTTAAAGAAATTTTAGGTTTAAAACTTAATGAAATAAGATGAAACAAGAAAGCAGATGCTTTAGAATGACACTTACAAGATGGAATGTGAGTTAAATTTAGAATGTCTGGTACAGAACCTAAATTTAAAGTTTATTATGATTTACTAGCTCCAACATTAGAAGAAGCTAATGCATTATTAGAAAACTTTAAAAAAGAAATTGATTCAATGATAAGAGATATGTAAAAAAAGAGCATTTAAACGCTCTTTTTTTATTTTTTCTTATTTTGTTTTGGATAAAAAACATCATGTAATTATTTTTATTTTTTTTATAAAAAATAATCATTTTGTAAATATAATAAATGTAATTTATTATAGGTTGTTTATGAAAGAAATTAAAAAGATGTTAACATTTGATGATGTTTTGTTAAAACCTCATTATTCAGAAATACTACCTAGTGAGGTAAATGTAAATTCTGTTTTATCTAAAAATTTTGATTTAAATATCCCAATTATAAGTGCTGGTATGGATACAGTTACAGAAATTGAAATGGCATATAATATGGCATTAAATGGTGGAATTGGAACCATTCACAAAAACTTATCAATTAGTCAACAATCAAATATGATAAAACAACTAAAAAAAATAGTAAATGGATATAGCTATTCAATAATGGCATTTGATTCATCTACTAAGATATTTTCTGTTAAATCTATGGTGTTTAATGAATATATTGATGATTGTATATTTGTTATTAATAACAATAAGATTGTAAACATAGTAACTAAAGAAGATATTGAAGAATTAGATTTTAAAGAAAACGATTCTTTAGAATCACTAAAAGTAAACAAGATTTTTTATGCTGATATAAATTCTAAACCAGAAGATATATTGAATATGATGGATAATAATAGAGTAGATAATGTAATTTTAGTTTCTAAAGATTCTGTTGTAGCAGTAGCAAAAAGAAAATGATTAAAACCATATTTAGAATGCGAAATTCCGTTGTTAGATAATAATAAAAGTGTAAAAGTGTTAGGAGCTATTGGGGTATCAGAAGATAGTTTAAACAGAGCTAAAAGTTTGTTTTTAGCAGGAGTTGATGGAATTATTATTGATTGTGCTCATGGACATTCTAAAAGAGTTATAGATTTAGCTAGACAAATTAAAAAAGATTGACCAACTTCATTTGTGATTGCTGGCAATGTTGTTACAAAAGAAGCTATTAGAGATTTAGCTGTAACAAAAGTTGATGCTATAAAAGTTGGTATAGGTCCAGGATCTATTTGTACTACTAGAATTATTTCAGGTGTGGGTGTTCCACAATTTAGTGCAATCTTAGAAACTGTTGAAGAAGCTAAAAAGTACAACATATCTATTATTGCTGATGGTGGATTAAAAACATCTGGAGATATTGTAAAAGCATTAGCAGCAGGTGCAAATGCTGTTATGATAGGAAGTTTAATAGCAGGTTGTGAAGAATCACCAAGTGAAAAAGTTTATCTTGATGGAAAAGTATATAAAAAATATCGTGGTATGGGAAGTGCATCTGCAATGAAAGCAGGAAGTGCTGATAGATATGGTCAAGAATCATTAAAGAAATTTGTTCCAGAAGGAATAGAAGGTTTAATAACATACAAGGGTCATTTAAAAGACACATTATATTCATTGGTTGGCGGATTAAAAAGTGGTATGGGTTATATGGGTGCTAAAAACCTTTATGAACTTGAACAAAATGCTGAATTTATTCAACAAACTGGCATAGGTTTAACCGAAAGTAATACACATAGTGTTTCAATACTAAGCAACACAAATCACAATAAAAAATAAAATGATATAATTATTTTGGGTGAATTATGAACAGTAGTGGTATAGCGTTAGCTTTTAACATCCCTGCACTTTTAGGAACAATTTTATCTTTTTTTTGTTTCTGAATCTATTTTTTTTACTTTTCGAAAAAGATAGAAACAATATTAATAAGAAATTTTGGGGATAATTTAAGAAATTTATACTGAGTAAGAAAAGGTAAAAGATTTTTCAATACTCTATTCAGAGTTATGGGCATTACATTTTTATGTGATTTAGCATTATACACAATATTTTTTGTAATGTATTTTAGAAATGATTCAGAAATGAAAAGTGACCAAGGTTGAATTATGACTATATACTTTTTAATAGTTGTTGTTTGATTATATTTGGTTAATATTTCATCATATACAATCTTTTTCATTTCTCAAAGACAAAAATATAGTGAGATTTCAATTGATTATGAGATATTGAACGAATTTCATAATATTAGTAGTTATAGATTTAAAGACAATAAAGCTCAATATTGATTAAATAAAAAAATGGATTGAAAAATTAAACAATTTAAAAATAAAACAAAAGGAATGAAAAAAAATCAAACCATTAAATATTCTTTAGTTTTAATCGAGACATATGCATTAATTACAAATAATTCAAAAATCAATAAAAGTGTAGATAATGAAAAGTATCTGTTTAACTCAGGAACAAATACATATATTTCTAAAAAAGAATTAGTAATTGAAATAAACAGACTATTTAATGAAGGAATTCACATTCATAATGTGATGAATTAATAAATAAAAAAAATATTGCCTACAGCAATATTTTTTTTAGCCCAACACACTTTTATTACGATGTATGATATCTCTTTTTCTCATTTCATATCTTTTTTGATTTTTAATTTTTTCATCAATTTCATTTCTTTTTGAGAAACTAGATTCTTCTATATTTTCTTTTTCAATCATAATCTGTTCGTAATATTTTTCTTTTTCTGCCTTAACTTCTACTTCACGCTTTTTAATTTCTTCTTCACGATTTAGTTTTTCTTTTTTTACTTTAAAATCTTCTTTAACTTCTTTTCATTGGTTAACTGTGTCATTTATTTTATTCTCTCAATGGATTGATTCTCTTCTGTTTGAGTGTGTTTTCTTTAAAGCTAATTTTTTATTTTTTTTAAGATCCATTATTCTTAAACCCTCACAAATAACTAATTAGATTATAAAAAATAAAGTTTTAAATTTCAAACAAGATATTTTTTGAGTGGATTTTATATTAAATATAAGATTTATAAATAATTTATTTTAATCTATCAAAAATAATAAATATGAAATCTTATATAATTAATATATGACTATACATTTTATGTAGGAATTAAGATGAAATTTAATAAGAAAAAAGATAATGAGAGTAATGCCAAATATTTAATAGTTGGTTATGGGAAATTTGGTAGAGGTTTTGCACAGAGATTAATAAAAGAAGGTGTAAAAGAAAATAGAATCTATATTATAGATAAAGATAAACAAAGATTAATGGATGCAGAAAATCAATTCACAAACATAATGTCTACATCTATTTCTGATTTTGATTCTATTAATGCATTAGATATTAATGAAATTGATATTGTTGTTATAGCAATGTCGGACCTTGAAGAATCACTAATGATTGCAGCTAATTGTGTTAAATATCGTGAAAAGAAATATTATGCTAAGGCTAAAAATGAAATTCACTCTAAGTTATTAAAAACTTTAGGGGTAGATGAGGTCGTTGTTCCAGAACAAGAGGTTGGATCTAGATTGGCATATCGTTCTCTGTTTAAGAACAATATTGAAATCACTGATATAAATACTGAGTTCAACATACTTAATGTTAAATTAGAGAAAACATCATTAGAAAGAAAAACATTGGTTGATGTTAATCTTAGACAGTTATTTGATTGTAATATTTTTGGGATTAAAAGAGATGGTAAATTCTTTATTCCTTCAGGTACAGACATATTAAAAAGAAACGACGTTATAAGTCTTGTTTGTAAGAAAAATGATGCAAAAAAAATTCTTGAATACTTCGATGAAGATTAATCAAGAATTTTTTTTATTTTTTATCCTATTTTTATATCTTGCTCCAAATATACTGAGTCTGTAATTTTAGGAATTTTTCTAGCAAAGATTAATAATGTTGAAGATACACCTAATTGACCTATAAACATTAATATAATCATTATTATGATGTTTCATCATTGGAAATATTGAGACCCAACAATTCCAACTGATAATCCTGAAGTTCCAAATGCTGATGCACATTCAAAGAAGAAATAAGCAAAACTAAATACTATAGATTTTTCTTTATATTCTTCAAGGATTAAATTATGATCCTCTCAATCCATGTTGCTTGTTACATAAATTAAGAATGTCATAAATAATGTTAGAATAATTGAAATAAACAATATTAAATATGCATTTGTAACTGTTTTAGAAGGAGTTCTTCTTTTTCCGAAACTTATTCTATCTATTCCTCTAATTCATCTATATAGTGATTTAACAACTACAGCTAATGTTGTTGTTCTTATACCCCCACCAGTAGATGATGGTGATGTACCTATGAACATTAATATGGATAAGATAATTATTGAAGGTTCTGTAAAGTTAATCATGTTTACAGTAGCAAATCCAGCTGATCTAGTACTTAATGCTGTAAAAAATATTGAAAGATTTTTATTTGCAAAACTTTGTTCTCCAAAAAAATCTACATATTTTATTTCACCATTGTGTGAAACACTAATTACATTTGGATAATTTATAATTGAAAAAAAGTTTTGAATATCTAATGGTTTTTCAGAAACAAAATCTTTCTTTTGAAAATACTCTGAACCATATAAAAATCCTAATGATATTAATGTTACATAAAATCATGAGTAAATACACAATTTACTATATGTATTAATTATTGGTTTAGTTAGAAATGCATATTCAACTTTTTTGAATAGTTTATATTGTATCTTGTGTTTGAAGAATCAATCAAGATATGAAGATAAATCATATATTACAGGGAATCCTATACCACCTATTAAAATTAATAACAATATAATTACTTGTATTAATATTCCAAAATCATTTCTAAATACTTGTAATGATGTTGAACCAAACAAATCAAATCCAGCATTATTTATAGCTGAGCTAGATAAAAATAACGAATGTCAAAAAGCTATTCCGTAATTTTGATATGAAGGAAGATTTTTTCCATAAATATTATCAAATGATAGTGATAATAATTTGTTTAAATTATCAGTGGAATTAAATGTTATTTGTTTTCCATCAATGATAAATGTAAAATCCTTATTTTTATCTATTACAGATAATAAATTAGTTCAATCTTGTTGCATTTTAAATGGATAAGCAAATAAAATTCAACTCATCACAAATGCAAAAAATAATTGCACTGCAAGAATGATTATAAAAATTCTAACTATCATGGTTGAAGAGTTCGAAATCTTTGTTCCACCTCTTTCTATATTTAATAAAGAAGTTGAAAAAACATTCTTTTTAGTTAAGTTTCTAACTGCCATTCCTATTAAATAAAAGATTGATATATATCCAAAACCACCAATTTGAACTAATAAAAATACAACTATTTGTCCAAATATTGATAGGTCTGAACCAATATTTATTAAAGAAAATCCTGAATCTGTAAATGCTGAAGAAGCCATAAATATTGCATCTAAAAAATCATACTCAATTTTATAATCATCTATTCCTATGAACTGATTTTGAGCATCTGGTTTCATATGAAAAACAAAATGATTATTTACATATTCATATGATTCGTAATTAAATGATATAGGTGCATACAATAAGCACGCTCCAATCAATAGAATTAACAAAATACCCATAAATATTTTTTTTGGGTATGTTCAATGCATCAACTTCCAATATGAAGATTGTCTTTTTACATTAGAAAACCATTTAGATATATTTATTGATTTTCTTTTAATCATCCTCTTAAATTTTGTTTTATTGTTCTTAATAAAATTTTTCATAAATTTAAAATACTAAGAATATTATAAAATATTTATGATTTTTTTAATTACAACAATTTTTATTTATAATTTTTCATTATGGATAAAAAGAAATTTAGCAAAAAATATTCTTCAAATTTAGCTTGTGCTTACCCATATTTATATGAAGAAATACCGATTGTAGATCATGAAATAATGATGGATGAAATTGCATCTATTATTGGGATTGTATATGGAATGATAGATGATGTGGAATTAAAACAAGATTTAGAATGATTATGTGAATTATCATGACACATTGGCGGTTCTATTAGAGGAAAAGATTGCATCGATGATGAAACATTAAATCATGTGCTTTTTCTTTATCGAAAATATTTTGATAAAAATAAAGATTTGAATAGAAAAAGATTTACATTACCAGCAAGCACATTAGAAGCATCCTATTGTGAATTAATCAGAAACAAGTTTAAACATTCAGTAAGAAACCTATTTTTAGTGGAAAAAAAGTTAAATGAAATTGGTATAAGCAAAAAGATTAGTGACAACATATATGATTGCTTAAATATATGTTCTAATTTGTTTTACAATATATCGTTACATTTAACTATTATTAGTGGAAAAGAACCTAAAACATTTGAGTCTAAGAGTTTTGTATTAAAATAAAAACCCTCACATATTAGTGAAGGTTTTTTTATTTTTAATGGCAGGGGTAGCAGGACTCGAACCCACAACACGCGGATTTGAAGTCCGCCGTTCTACCATTGAACTATACCCCTAGCAGCTACTTATACATTATACAATGAGTAGCTGCTATTTTAAATTTTTATTTATTAAATTTATCAAATCTTCAGCGGTTTTAATATTCATTAATTCTTCATCTGGTAATGTGATATTTAATTTTTCTTCAATAGCCATAATTATTTCTAAAAGAGTTAAAGAATCAGCACCTAATTCTTTAAAATTCTTTTTAAGTGTTTGATCATTCAATTTAAATGATATTGATTTGTTAGATAATATACCATTAATCTCTTTAATAATGGATTCTTTATTCATAAACTTTCTCCTACTTAATAATAAGTTTAAAACAAGATTTATATTTTTTTGATTTATTTTTCTTATTAAATAGAAAGATATTTATTATTAATTGTTTTCTATTATCAGATATTTGATATTTTGCATTTTTTGTATAATCATTTGCATTATCATTAAAACTACTATTTTTTTCTAAAGAAGTTGTTAATATATTAAAAAATACACTATCTATAAGTTCTTTTTTAAATATAAAATCGTTGTCAATATATGAAAAATCAATCATTTCTTTTGTCTTGTAATTTGTTGCAAATTCTTTTGATATATCTATGCTTTTAAAATCTTTTTCATCATTATTTGTGCTGGAATCTTCTATTTCTTCAGATTCTATTTCATAATTTTTATTAAAGAAAACAGCTATAAATGTTGATATTGAACAACACATAAAAATAAATAAAAGAGACATAGAGATATTTTTAATTTTCTTCGATTTGGAAATATTGCTCATTTTCTTCTAATGCGTAGTCTGTATCAGAATATAAATATAAAATTTCTGGTTTTTCTAAATTGTTAAAGGAGAATGTGTTTGTAACCTGAAAAGAAAAAATTCTATTATTTAAATATATATTTATATCCACGGTATATTTTCCTGTAAGTTCTGTTGCAGAATATATACCACCCTTTCCTTGTTGTAGTTCATATTCATTATTTTTATTCTTAACTAAAATAACATTATCTAAAGAAATATTAATAACATCTTCTGAAGATAGAATATTTTTATTGATATTAATTTTATTAGTGTTTTTTAATTTACCATTATCTAAATAAGATATTTGAAATTGACCTATATTAATTTGAATTTGAAATAATTTATTATTATTTATATATAGTAAATCTTTGAATGAACTAGAACTATTTTGATAATTATTTAAGACTATATTTAAAACTTCAAACTTATTATATTGATAACTTTTTATGAATTGTCCATATTTAGTAAAAGTATTTGAAATAACTTTAATTTCATTAATTATATTAACAGTATGTGAATAACCATTATCACCATTTATTATTTTATTTTCAGGTGTATTAAGTTCAAAAATTAATGTAAGTCTTTCTAAGTCAGATATCAGATTATTTATTGTATTATTTTCTATATTTATGCCATCTAATTGAGCTGTATTTAAATAAAACGAGAGAACTATATTGTTATTGAATAGTTGGTTTGTAATTTGTTCATTTATGTCTAATGTAAATTTAGCAATATAAATTTCGCTTACGTCAGGTCATCCAAAAGAAAAATCTGAATTAACTTTTAAATTAGAATTTATTAAACTTAAATTCTCAATTGTTTGATTAAAAAATTGAACATTAGTTTTAATTATTCCTTGTGGTAAGTTAAAATGATTTGCTACATGCAAAAACAATTCACAATGTAATTTGTTTTTATTTGTTTTAAGTATTATTTCTCCATATCTTATATCTACATATAAATTTTTTCTATTTAGAGATATATCATATTTAGTTCTAAAAATATTAGCATATCATTTTTCAATCTTTTTATTCTGTTCAAAATTAATAGTATTCATTGTATATATCCATATATTGCATGAATAGTTTATTAGCTTTATGTAATTTAAAATAATATGTAGAACTTGAGTAATGCAAGTTTTCCTTAGGAATATTTTTTATATAATATGACATTAATATTTGAGCATAATCTGTATCCATAATAGATAAAATTGAATCTATTGCAGATACGAATTTAAATGATTTTTCATCTAAATTAGATTTATTATTAAAGTCTTTTAAGCATATTTTCAATATTTTGTATCTATCAAAAATATCTTTTATTTTTTTCATAAAACCTCCAAAAAATTATTTACATAAATAGTTTATGGAATATGCTTTTTTGATGTCAAATATTCTAAAAAAGAAAAATAAAAAATCTCTTTTTATTAAAAAAGAGATGTTTTCAATAAGTATTTTTTTAATTATATTTTTATATAATTATATATTTTTTACATATGAATAGTAACCAATCATTGCTGCATTATCTGTAGAATATGAATTTAGTGGAACAAAACTATTTTTAAATATATCTTTAATTTTTTGCTTGAAATATGAATTACTAGCAACACCACCACCTATACATATTGTTTCGCAACCATATAGCTTACTATACTCTTCTAATTTATCTACAATAGTATCAATTGCAACCTTCATAAACGAAGAACCAACTGCTATTTTATCGATTTCAATATTTTTAGCTGAATTATTATTTATGTAGCTTAAAACCTTATTTTTTAAACCAGAAAAAGAAAATACATCTAAATTATTTGGTGATTTAAAATTTATTGTTGCTTTACTTATATCAAAATGTTTATCTATGTTTGGACCACCAGGATATGGATAACCCAATTTTTTTCCAACTTTATCAAAAGTTTCACCTACAGCATCATCAACAGTTTTTATAAGTTCTTTTATATCTGTAGCTGATTTAACAACATAAATACTTGTTGTTTTTCCTGATGCTATTAAAGATAAAAAAGGATATATTGGTTTTTTGTTTATGAAAGGGCTAAATATATGTCCATAAATATGGTTAATTGGCTCACATTCAATGTTTAATAAGTTTGATAGTGTTTTAGCAAATATTTCACCAACAAATAATGATCCAGCAAGACCTGGTGTATTAGTATAAGCGATTTTATTAATTTGATTTAATTCAATATTTGATTCTTTCAATGCTTCTTTAGCTGTCTTTATAATGTTTCTTTCATGGAATCTAGAAACAATTTCCGGAACTATTCCACCATATTTATCAGATTTTTTTAAATCATTATTAGTTACACAAGATAAAACAATATTATTTTTTAATATAGAAATACTTGTGTCATCACAACTAGTTTCTATTGCTAATGTAAATAAATCAGACATATTTTATAACCTTTTTCTGATGCTATTGAATGCATGATACATATTTGACTTATTAATATCACTAAGATTTTGCTCTAAAGTATTATTAACAGTAGCATCTTTTTTTATACTATAAACCTCAATTAGTGATTTGATGTAACTAACATATTCATTTTCTGTTAATATACCATCATCTTTTAGGTATACATATTTTTCTTCAAAGTAACTTTTTATACCTTGGCTATCGTTAAAAGTTACATTTTGAACATATGTTGAAATATTTTTTAATGGTGATGTATATTGAATAAAATCAAAATTTTTCATAGGACCATAAATATATTCTTCATTTTCTTGTTTAATAATACCCTCAGTGTTATATTCTTTTGTTCCTGAATTATATAAAGATAGGTCAGCGCCTTCTAATACTATTTTTTTTATTATGCTATACATATCTTCTCTATTAGATTTAGAATTCTTATTTATTATCATTGCATCTAATGCTATCAATGTATTGTTTGGTCTTACTACCCTAAAATCAAATTGCTCATTATGAAAATGAGATTTTAATCATGTATCAAATTTTGCTTCAGGAATATTATCTCCACTTTGAAATGAATATAAGGCATCACCATTATACAAGATTGCAGCATCTGAACCTTCTTCATCAACTATATTATTTAATATAAGATTTGAATCACTATTTAATAAGAATGAATTGACTTGTGGAAAATCTTTATATAAAAGTGAATAAGTGTCTTTAAATGTTTGTATATCATATTTAATATTTTCATCATTGACACTATTTGGATCACCTGGATTAACAGTTGGGTTTTCTGTGTTTTTTGTTTGCATTAATCTTGGAATAGAATAAATAGATCTATAATCATCTATCATAGCAATTCTATTAATTTTTTTAGATGGTCCTGTATTTTTGGATGCAAATTTAATAATATCAGTTCATTCAATATTATCTTTGTTCTCGAAATTAAATGGTTCTAGATTTTTATATGAAAACACAAAGTCTTGTAAGAAATAGGGAACACAAAATCTTAAAAGACCACCACCAGAATTACCACCAACTTTATCCAGATTATAAATACCGCCTGTTAGAATTTTTCTTGTTTTATCGTCAAACAATGTTAATGCTTCTTCTGCATTTGTGATTGGTTTGGGTTTTCCATTTTCCATTAAAACATTGCCATTTTCATCTAATTGATTTAAACCAAATCTTTCTCATTGTATTTCTTCAAGTTGTCCTGAATTTGCAAGCTTTGCTATTAGGTAAGTAGAAGATATTGCCATATCATAGTTTCTTGAGAACTTTCTTTCTAAATCTTCATTAGTAGCAAAACTTTTTAATGAAAAATTTCTATATTCTTGTTTTAATTCATCTATTAAATCAGTAGACATGTAGTTTTCAAAATTTGCTAAATAAATTTTTGATCCTGAATAAGAACAAGCATTTAATGCGAATGTTGATACAGACACTAAAGGAACAATGGTAGCTAACTTAAATAATTTTTTCTTTAATAACTTCATACTATCTTCCTTTCTTTTTTGTTTTAAGAATTTTATAGAAAGACAATGCTATTGATCCAGCAATAAATAAAACAACTAATAATGCACCAAATGTAACTATTCATGCCTTAATACCTTTTGAAGATAGATATATAGCAGAAGATATAGTTGTGAAGTTACCACTCACTAATAATGTAATAACAAAATCATCAAAACTAATTGCAATAATTATCATGCTTGCTGCTATTATTGATGGCAATAAATGAGGAATTATTACTTTAAAAAATGTTCTTATTTTGCTTGCACCCAAATCATTTGAGGCATTGATTAGATTTTTATTTAATGCCAACATTTTAGGATAAATAGTAATTATTGCATATGGTGTTGTAAATGATATATGAGATATTACAACAGTAGTGTATCCATAATCTAAACCTAATGGAAGTCAGATGCTAGCAAATAATAATGTTAAACTAACTCCAGTGATGATGTCGGGTACTGATATATTTGCAGTTGAAAATGCTTTAAATACTTTATTTGTTTTCGAACTAGCATGTCACATTCCAAAACAAGTTATAACACCTATAATTATTGATATTGGAGTAACAAGTGCTGCTACTGTAAATGAATTAAATAAATTTGAAGTGAAATCATCATCTTGAAACAATCCTATTCAATTTTCTAAAGTCGGATTTGAAAAATCTAAAATAATATTACCTTTTTCACTAGAACCATTAAAACTCAATGCAACAATAAAAAGTAATGGTAAATATATTAAAAACAAAGTAATCAACACATAACTTCTTCTTATGAATAGAAGAAAAGTTGACTTATCAAAATTTATTCTATACATTAGATTCTCCCTTTAATAATAATTTTTTATTCTTTTTATGTGCTTTAATTGCTCTAGGTATCAAAACACTAAAAGATCAAATTAAAATAATTATTAAACACATTACTAAAGAAACTGATGAAACTCTAGCTAATGCTATTTGACTTGTAGAACCTTCTAATCCTTGGTTTAAAATATCTCCACCAATTGTTGCTCCATCATTTGAATTATTTACAAATTGGGCTACACCAGCTGATGTTAATGAAGGAAAGAATACTAATGCTAATCCACTAAAGATTGCATTTTTTGTGTATGGAATTATTACATGAAAAAATGTTTGTAATGCACTTTTTCCTAAATCCTTACTAGCTTGTAAAAGGTTTTTAGGTATTGAATTTAAGAATGCATATATTGTTAAAATGAATACTGGTAAATTTATATAAGATAATGCAAGAATTGTATAAATATGACCATATGTACTATTTGGAGCTCCATTAATAAAATCAAATAGAGTTTTTAAACCAACTAATTTAATCATCATACTAATTCACATTGGTGATGTTATTAATGCTATTGCTATTATCTTTAAATATGTTTTTTGTGATAAAGATAAAAAGTAAGCAAACACATATCCAACTGTTGCACATAAAGCAGTACATGCTATTGCAATTCCGATTGATAGACCTATTTTTTCAAATATGTTTGATCCTATAAAGTTTCAATTATCTTCAACTGGAATTGTTTGTCCTGTTATAGAGTCTGTTGTTGGTGTAAATGATTTTTGAAATATCAAAACTAAAGGTATTACTACAAAAACTAAAGTAATTATTAAATAAGGCAAAAGTTTTAAAATGTTACCTCAACTATTTTTGCTAATTAACTTTGTCATTTTTCTTAGCTCCTTCTTTTGCTTTTACTTTAGTTTTTCTTATTCTTTTTTTAAATTCTTGTTTAGTTAAAATCTTGAAACTATTATCTTCTTCATCGTTATCGACTTTTTTCATAATATGCATGTCTTCATCATCTCATGTTAAGTATATTTCTTGATCTTCTTTAACTCTATTTACACTTTCTATATTAATTTGCATACCTTGATAGTCACAAATAAGCTCTCACATTAAACCTTTATAAATAGTTTCTAATACAGTAACTTTGATATTTCCCTTATCTTTTGTTGTTACATCAAAATCTTCTGGTCTTATCATTACATTTATTTCTTCTTCTGGTTCAAATTTAGATTCATATCTTTTTTCGACTTCAAATTTCTTTCCAAAAATTTCTATAAAGTTTTTTTCTAAAAATTTACCCTGAAAGATATTTGCTTTACCTATAAAATTTGCTACTCAGTTATTTGAAGGATAATCATATATTTCAGAAGGTGTTCCAATTTGTTGAATTTTCCCATGAGACATAACAACAACTTTATCCGAAAGTGTAAGTGCTTCTTCTTGATCATGAGTAACTAAAATAAATGTAATTCCTATTTCTTTGTGAAGGTTTTTAAGTTCATGTTGCATTTGAACTCTAACTTTAGCATCTAATGCACTAAGAGGTTCATCTAATAATAAAATATCTGGTCTTATAACCAATGCTCTAGCTAGAGCAACTCTTTGTTGCATCCCTCCAGATAAATCTATAGGCATTTTTTTATTTTTTCCTTCTAATCCAACTATTGAAATTATCTTATTAACTTCAGTAGCTATTTCTTCATTAGTAAGTTTTCTAGTCAGTTTCTTTTTTTCAAATCATTCTTTTTCTATATGTGGATAATTTTGTCAGTATGATATTCAGTAATCTAAATCATTTGATTTATATGATAGATATTCTATTTCATTCTTAATAATTAGATTTCTTCTATAGTATCTTTCATATCTTAAATATTCTTGAATTAATCCATCTGATTCATTGTTATTTTTAGATTTAAAGTTTCTATCTATTTTAAAAAAGCTTAATATATTGTTAGCAAGTTCCATTCATTTAACTTTAAAAGGAATTGAACGTAATAAGTCTTTATTAAATCTTTTTTGATATTCTTCTTTTATTTTTTCGATTTTTTCATCATATTCATCTTCAGTTCAAGAGTTCACTTCTTTTAAAAGGTCATTAGAATTTATTCTTTCTTCTAGTTTTGATATTTCTTTTAAATAATTATTTCTTTCTTTGTTTATGTCTTTTATTTTTGCTTCTGATTTTTTTAAACAGTCATTGAAATATTTTTCACAATCTTTTATATAGTTATTTTCAATATTTTCTATGGGTTTTCTTATTTCTTTTAATCCGTATGAAATATTTTTTTCTACATTCATATTTGGAAATAAAGCATAATCTTGAAAAACTGTTGCTGTAGGTCTTCTTTGTATTGGTAGGTCTTTAATATCTATTTTTTTAACTAATATTTTTCCAGAAGTTGGTAATTCAAAGCCTCCAAGCATTTTTAACAATGTTGTTTTTCCACAACCACTAGGACCAAGGATTGTTACAAACTCTCCTCTTTTAATATTTAAATTAATTTTGTTAACAGCTGTATTGCCATCGTTGTATTGTTTTACAATATCTTTTATTTCTATAAAATTTTCTTTTGAGTCTCAGTTTATTTTTTGCGTGAACAAAGATTCACTAGGTTCTTTTTCTTCAATTTTTTTCAATTTTGATCTCCCTTAATCAATAATGTTTATTTTTTGTTTTGATATAAAAAGTTATTAATTTGGTTTAAAGATTCAAGATTATCTTCAAAATTTTTGATAGTGAAATTTTTAGTTGATGAAAAACTGTTTTTATAATTTTGCTTATTTATATATAAGAAAGAAAAATCATCTTGTTTAAATATTTTAAAATTCTCATTTATGTGATTTAACTCATTTTTGTATGATGAAAAACTTATTATGTTATTTAGTTCTTCTTTAATTTTGAATTCATTTATATTAAAAATCTTTGTAAAAATATTTTTGTTTATTTTATGTTTTTCAATAAACATTTTCATTGATTGATTATCTTTACAAACTAAAATAACATCTAAATTATTTTTTTCAATTACAAACACATCTAAACTATTTTTTTCTAAATAATTTATTAGTGCTTTAGTCTGGGTATCACTAAATGATTTGGCGAATATAAATTTCTTTTCTTTTTCGGAAAACACACAATTATTGTTTGAGGATATTAAAACAAAATTCTTATTTAAAAGAAACTGATCAAATTTTGATTTTAATAATCAGTTAGGATAGTTACTTGCTTGTAAGAAAAATGAATATTGATTAACTATAAAGTTCCAAATTAGACTATGTCTATTGAATAAATAATCTTTTTCAAGTGCTTTTAATTTATCTATTGATAAAAAAATGGAAAGATTTTTCTTAAATTCTATAATATGTTTGTTATTGTTTATATCTTCTAAAATATCTTTTAAGACTTTATTATTTGGATAAGACTTATTAGCTACATTTGTAAGATTTTCATTCTTTTTTGAAAAAGCATAACGATATCCAGAATTTTTGAACATATCAACATCATTTCCGGAATCACCAAAAGCAACCATTTGATTTATATTAATTTTTGCTTTTTGTTTAACAAGATTTAATCCTGTACCTTTATTTATATTTTTATTTGTTATTTCAATATTGAAATTAGAAGTTTTAATTATTGATAATTCTTCTGAAAGACTTTCTGTTAATGAAATGAATAATTTATTTATTTTCTTAGGACTCAATGACATGAATAATATTTTTATTTTGTTATCTGTGAATGCTTCATGCCCCATATAACTTTTTACTTTTCCATAATTGAATTTACTAACAATTCATTTGAATGGTATTTTTTTGCAATAAATAATATTATTTTTGATTCCATTTTCAGTATAAATTCACATTGAAGCACTAAATTTTTTTTGGAATTCTAGCAATTTATTAAATGTTTTATTTTCAATTGCTTCATAAAACATAACTTCATCATTTTTAAGATCTATTATGTAAGCACCATTAAGTGAAATTAAGTAAGAATTTTTTCTTTTAACAAATTTTTGGATTTCATTATTGTAAATTAGGGCAGAAATGGGTCATCTACCTGTTGTCAAAACAACTTCATTTCCACTATCTAAATATTTTTTTAATGAATTTAAATTTGATTTATCAATTTTTTTAGTTTTATTTAGCAAAGTTCCATCCAAATCAATAAAACATCATTTTTTATCCATTTTTTATCCCCAAAAACCTCTAAAAATATACGATATTATATATATAAATATAATAAAAAAAGTAATTAAATTTATAACACTTTTTAATTACTTTTTTATAACTTTTTTTAAATATTTTTTTATCTATTAATCTTGGATTTTTCTAATCTCTTTTACAATCTCTTCTTCAGGTCTGAAACCTAATATTCTAGATACTGGTTTTCCCTTTTTGAAAAAGATCATCATCGGTACTGATGATACAGAAGAAGCCGATACAATTGTTGCTGATTCTTCATCATCTATATCTATGTCAATGAATGTTATATCAGCCATTTCTTCAGCTATTTTTTCTAAAACAGGTGCCAACATTTTACAAGGACCACATCATGTAGCTCCAAATTTTAAAACAGAAATTTCAGTTTGATTAATTAATTTGTCAACGTTTGAGCTATTTCCTTTTTTTAAATTACTCATAAACTACCTTTCCTTTAAATAATTTAGATTTTTATTTATATATTTAATTTCTAATATATATTAAATTATAAAAAAATTAAAAAAATTTTGCTTTTTGTTTATAATTATCTATGTATAAAGAAAGTAGTTTTAAACTCACCTGATTTCTCTGTTGAAGAAGTAGGTTAATGGCTTATGACATGATAAGAAACAATATATTATTATAATTGTTTGCCTGAGTAAAACATATTTTCTGTTGTATTGAAAATATGTTTTTTCTTTATACAAATTTTTATTTATAGGAAATATATGAAAAATAAATTTGTTTTAAATGAGCAAATAAGAGAAAAAAGAATGCTAGTCATTGATGGTGATGGCAATCGTTTAGGTGAAATGTCTAAGGCTGAAGCTTTGGAAACAGCTCAAAGCCAAGGAATGGATTTAGTTTTATTTTCAAGTGGTGATAAACCGATAGCAAAAATTATTGATTATGGTAAATTTGTTTATGAAAATAAAAAGAAAGCTAAAGAAAATAAGAAAAATCAAGTTCAAGTAAAAAATAAAGAAATAAAAGTTAAACCACAAATAGGTGATCATGACCTAAATGTTAGAGTTGAAAATGCTAAAAAATGATTAGAAAGTGGATACAGAATTAGATTTGTAGTCTTAGCTTATGGAAGAATTGCAACTAAATTAAATCAAGTTGAAGAAGTTTATCAAAAATTCATAAAACTGGTTGGTGACAGTGCAATAGTACAACAACCATTAAAAAAAGCTAATAATGTACAATATGAATCTTTTCTAATTCCAAACAATAAGAAATAGGAGAAAATATGAAAGTCAAACAAAAAACAAAAAAATCTGTTTCTAAACGTATGACATTAACTGGAAGTGGAAAATTAAAAAGAAAACAAGCATTTAGATCTCACTTAGCTCACAACAAAACTACAAAACAAAAAAGACATTCTAGAAAAGATAGAGTACTTTCAAGTGCTGACTCTGGAAGATACAAACAATTAATTTCTAAATAAATAAAATTTTTAATAATAGATATAGGTAGGTAATTGAAATGAGAGCAACATCTGGACCAAATACTAGAAGAAGAAGAAAAAGATGACTGAAAAAAGCTGAGGGTACATGAGGAATAAATCATGTTTCTTATAGAAATGCTAAACAAACTGTAATGCAATCAGCAAAATATGCTTACAGAGATAGAAAAAACAAAAAAAGAGATTTTAGAAAACTTTGAATAGCTAGAATTAATGCTGCTGTTAGAAAAGAAGATTACACTTATTCAGCATTTATGGCTAAATTAAAACAACAAAACATTCAAATTAATAGAAAAATGCTTTCTGAAATGGCTATCCACAACCCAGAAGAATTCAAAAAATTTGTTAATTCTGTAATGTTGAAGTAATTTAAAAAAAGAATGTAGCAAATCTACATTATTTTTTTTATGTTATAATACATTTATTTTTTAAATTTGTTAACATATTAATGAATTTTCATTTAATATAATTATATTGTTGAATTTAATAAACAATATTTAGGGGATAAAATGGCGAATAATAAAAGTATTGTAGATAAAATTCTAGATTCTATGGATGATGACTTTAGATCTAGTAGATCATCTTTTAGTAAAGGGACTTATCTATCAAAGAGTGAACCAAGTATAAATAAGAAGCAACCTGTAATGGTTGAAGTTAAAAAAACAAAAGAAACTGTGATTGCTGAACGTGATAATACACCTTTAACTATTAAAAAAGAAGACCAATATTATATTGATAATGATGCTAATTCTTTAAAGAGTGAAGAAATTCAGTCAACTGTTGTTAAACAACCAGCACAAGAAATAGTTGTTAAACAAAAGGATAATGGAATAAAAATTAAAAAAGAAATTAGTTCATTACAAGATATTAATAGAAATACAATGGTACAAATTCTTTCTAATAGAGAGAAAACATTTAGCAAAACATTTAATATAAAAATTATTGGTATTGGTGGAGCTGGAAATAATATTGTTAAGTACATGGTTAGTGAACAAGAATGACCAGATTTTGTTGATATCATTGCTTTAAATACTGACTATGTAGCATTAAGTAATATAGGAAGTAATTTAAAAAATATTTTTATTTTAGGTGCTGATGAACTAAATGGTAATGGTTCAGGTGGTGACCCTACTGTCGGGGAAAAAGCAGCTGAAGCTGACATTGAAACTATTAAACAATTAATAGATGGCACAGATGTTTTAATTCTAGTAGCAGGTTTAGGTAAGGGTACTGGAACTGGTGCTACTCCTATAATTGCTAAAGCAGCTCAAGAAATGGGAATATTAACAATTGGTGTATTTAACCTTCCTTCAATAGGAGCAGAAGGTAATAAAACTTATTCTAATGCATTATTTGGATTACAAAAATTATCATATGTATGTAATGGTTTAACTACAGTTAACAATGATAAGATTATTAACTTAGACAAAGAAAAAACATCAATTAAAAAAGCTTATCAAGGTGCTAATAAATACATTAAGACAATAGTTGAAGAAATTATTGAAATTATTGTTAAACCAAGTGATATTAATGTTGACTTTGCTGATGTTAAAAACTTCTTCCAAGATAAAAATGGATTTATGTTCTCAAGAGTTTCTTTATCTGACTACACAAAGGATGCTATTAAAGATCAATTAGAAAATGCTATTAAACAAGGATTTAGTGAAATTAACTATAAAGGTTCTGAAAAAGCATTGATTAACTTTAAGTTGAATGAAAATGTCCCAAGTATTATTTTAGAAAATACTAGAAGTGCTTTAAAAGAATTAGTTGATTCTGGAAATATTAACATTGTTCATGGTGTTGCTTACAATGATATATTTGAAAATGCTGAAATTAACATCCTTTTAACAGGTTCGTTTGAATTAGGTGCCATTGAAGATGTAGATACAAAAGTTATGGAATCTGATGATGATATTAAACCAACTAAGATATCAACTCCTGAAGTATCTGTTTATGACACATTAAAAGAAATGGAAAACAATAGTTCATCAAATTCAACATCTAATTGAGAAAATTTAATGAGTTCTACAAAAGATAATTCAAAAACAAGTTTTTATTCAACATCTAAGTTATTAAGTAATATTGATGATGACGATGATGATATTCCAATTAGAAGAGAATCTAGATATAATGCAAATGATTACTACCAAAATTCTTCTAGAAATTCTAACTATAGTAATAGACCATCTTCTCAAGATAACTACAGAAGAAATGATAGAAGATATAATGATGATAATGATGACTACTACAGAAGAGAAAGAGAAAAAGAAAGAAATAGTAAAAAACAAGGATTTTTTAGTCGTTTATTTGGAAGAAGCAAATCTAAAAAATATGATGAAGATTACTAGAAAATATTAGGTTAATATACCTAATATTTTTTTATTATTACCATTTTTTTCATTAGTTGTAAAGTATAAAATATAAAAAAATTCCTTTTATCTTGTTTTTTATGGTATTTTTAATTTAAGGTAATTTTTATGAGAATACTTAATTTAAATTTAGAAAAAAATATAAAAAAATTAAATAAAATTAACTATTTAAATAAAACTACAGTCACAGTGGCTGTAATTATTTTTGTGTGTGTATCTATTATTAAAAACCAAATTTGCAAAAATCCGAGAAAGCGATTTTAAGTTTTGCCCATTTAATAATTAAGAAACAATATTTGTATATTAATTTATTATTAATTTTATTTGTTTTATTGATTATTAAAAACATGGGTAGAAGCCTATGTTTTTTATTTTGTAAAAATTACCATAATTGAGGAAGAAAGATGAAAAGAAAATTATTTAAAAAATTTGGATTAATTACAGCCTTAGCTTCTTTTGCTATTACAACACCAGCATTAGCTATTGCTTGTGCACCAGATAGAAACAGAGATGTTTTTAGGTACTTTTATAATACTGATATATTAAAAGATAATAATAGTCCTTTAAATACATCATTTAATAACTCACCTATTAGTACATATGCTGGAACAGTTGTATATGGATTAGTTTCTTATAAAACTTTAGAAGCAGATCCTGATCCAGAAAAACCAGGTGTTACAAAATTCAGAGATGAATTGATGCTAGAAGCTGCAACTGATTTGGAAATATTTAAATCAGAAGACCAAATGAAGCAGTATGATAGATTTAGAAATGCTGAAAATAAACCATATGTATTTAAAAGCGGAGAAGCATTATCAAAGCAAGAAAACTATCATGAAGCTATTTCATCTGGTACTGTATATAGATTTAAGATAAATACTGATAATTATTGAGTTGATTCTAGAGGTAATAAAAAGGAAAAAGTATCATCAAAAGACTTTGAAAGGGGGATAGAAGTATATTCATTAGCATCCGATATAGGATACAATAGAAATGGATATTTTATTGGTTTAGCTGGTTTAGATTTGAATAAAACAGTTGGATATGAAAGTAATGGTAATTATGTTGAAATAACTGATCCTAACTATGATATTAAAAATTATGCAAATGATGATGATAGATACTTTACACTTCATTTAACATCACCATATCCTTACACATTAGACTTATTAACCAAAGAATATTTTACAGCAATGCCACACAAAAATAAAAAAGTTGAAAATATTCATCTTGGTGAAAATTCGCCAATTAAATATACAAAAGATGATAAGGGCAGAATAACTATTGATAATATAGGAACTAACTTTAATGAAATTTATGGTTCTGGTGATATTCATAATTTCCATAAAGATGCATGGTTTGCAGGTTCTTACTATATAAGTGATTTCACTTCGACACAAATTATTTATCAATTGAATCAAACTTATGTAGATAATGTAGGTTCGTATATATTGGATCCTAAAGAGAAAAGAATACCAACTATTGTTCAAACATATGGATCTGGTACTGTAGATACTTATTATGAACTATTTAAATCTGGACAAAATGATTATTTACCATCAGTTCCTGCTACCAGAAAAAGTGAAGCAGCTCAACACTATATAAAAAAAGAATTAAAACTTTTTTCAAATTCAAAAATACCTCAATCAAACTATATGACTTACACACCTAAACCATATGTTATTAGTAAAGATGGTATTACTACAAACACTAATATTCATAAAAAAGAAGCAAACTTTATAAATGACTGAATGTCAGAAGATAGTATTGTTATAAGAGCAGGAATTAATGGATTAATTAATCATAAGATATTGAGTTACATAAATTTACCTTCATCTGGAGACTTCCAGTTAAGTTCTGTACCATTTGGAAATTATCAAGGTTATTAT
>JARHZT010000044.1 GCA_029258015.1 Malacoplasma sp.
GTTTTGATATAATTTCTTTTGCTAATTTTGGATTTAACATTCGATATAACCTTTATTTTTCTCACTTTTATTCATTATATTATAAATTAAAAATTATTTTTTGAGATATTTTGCACCATCTGGGAGCCGAGACTGTCTATTATGATACTTATATTATTTATTAATAATATATGGATGAATATTTATTTTTTATTTATCAATAATTATTTTTTCATTTATATCTTCTATTTCTTTTAAAGCTTTTAGAATTTGATTTTTATATTCTTCTCTTTTATTTTCATTTTTAATATTTTTTAAAATACTTCTAAGTTCATTTGGTAGATTATTACTAATTAGAAATTTATCGATTTCATCTACTTTATCAAAATTTCAATCATCATTACTATGAATTATTCTTAAATAGTTTATAATTTCTGTTTCAATCATTTGAAATAATGCATCATAAAATTTTGATACCATTTGAGTTATTTCTGTGTAAATTTCTGTATAAACATAAACATAATCATCAGAATTTTTATTTAGTTCTTTCATTCTATAAGGAAATTTTTTTCTAGATTTACCAAATTCAACTAAAGATCTTTTACTAATAATTTCTATATTATAATAGTAGTCATTTTTAATTAGATAATTTATTCTTGCCTCAGATATTTCACTAATTTTTATATTTGTGAAAATAGCTGGAAATATATATTTAAATAACATTATTTCTCTAAATTTTAATTTGCTCTCAAATTCTTTAGCATTATCTCAAGGATACATATGTTTCACTAAATTATCAATTCCTGAAAATATATCATTTACAATGAATCTATAAAACGAATCATAATCACACTTATTTGACTTATTATTAGAAAACATGAGTGCATAATAAGGTTCGAACTTATCCAGATTTTCATTAAGTATTTCGTGAAACTTATTTTTATCTTTGTCTATAAAATATTTTGTTATATCAAAATCCCCATTTTCTATTTCATGAATATTTTCATTAAATTTTTTTATTTCTTTTTTAGAATTATTAGGTTTATAATCCACTTTTTTTGTTTTATTTAGTTCTAAAATCTTTTGAAAATTGCTTTTATATTTTTCTTCTTCAAAAATCGGATATACATCACCAACTCTATCTAAAACATTATTAGTTATTCTCCCAACTCTACCAAGCAAGTTTTTTATTTCAAATTCATCAAATTCAGTTTTTTTGTATCCAATAGCATTTATTATTAATTTTTGAATCCCTAAATTAACACCTTTAGATAGGGTTGTATTGCAAACAATAATATTTATTTCATTTTGATTTTTAAATACCTTTTCTGTAATATACCTAAAAAATACAGGAATATTACCATTGTTAATAACAATTCCTGATTCTAAATATTTAATATATAAAAAATTATTTGAATATATTTCTATTAAAATTTTGTATCATAATTTATTTTCTATTTTTTCTTTAATATTTATATTTCTAAACATAGAACAAATATTATTATGATTTTCAAGATAGGAAAATATAGCTATCTTTGAATTATCTGATCTTGATTCGGAAACAATATCATAAATACTATCATTTGTATTTTCTATGTCCATTCCTTCTATATTCCTGCTACAAAATGAGTTAAACAATATCATTTCTTTAAACAAAGTGTTTTTATTTAAATAATTTGTAACACTATTACCAACAATGCTAGGCATAACTAATTTTACATATACATTATTTTTTATAGCTTTATTTACAACAGAATTTAATATTGCAGATCTTGAATTATTCTCATTTAAATAATAAGCCTCATCGACTATTAGCAATTCATTTTTAGAAAAACAAATATCCAACATTCTTTCTTGAGTTAATACATATATGTTTGCACTCCAATTCATTGAAGAAGATATAGTTAGATTCGTATTATTTATTTTTTTTATTTCATCATTATATTCATTCATAAGAGCAATTGTAGGAACACATATATAAACTTTTTTACTAAAGATAAAAGAATAATATAAAGAAGCTATTCTAATAATTAGTGATTTACCAAAAGATGTTGGCATTCCAAATATATAATTATCATTGCTAACCATATTTTTAAATACTTTTATTTGTGTATTAGATAACAAAATATTTTCTTTTAATATTTTTGCTAAATAGTCATTGAAAAAGATATTTGATTTTTCATAGAACTTAGATTTAATAGTGTAATTATTATTTATTGATTTGTAATTTTCTAAAAGCAATGATATCTTATCTATTTTCTTAAAAATATTTTTATCATTTGATTGATAAAGTCTTCTCAATCTCAAATTAAATTCTTCAACAATTTCATCATATAGTATATTTTCATCATTTGAAGGTAATGTAGCAATAGAAAGAAAAAAATATATTTCTTCTAAAAACAAGTTATCATCATTTAAATTTTTAAAATATTCCTTAATTTGATTCTTCATAGATTTCCTGTAATGTCTTAAATAAATTAAAATAATTAGAATTTTTAGTTATAACTGTTACGCAATATATTTTTTCGAAAAAATCATATTTCTTATTTTTTATTTCTTCATATTCTTTATTATCTGAACTAACAGTACCAACTGTAATTATTTTTGTGCTACGATTATTTATTTTTCAATTAATTAAATCATCACGAATATAACTTAGGTCAAATTCTTTTTTGTTATCAAAAAATGAAATAATTCTATCTCTAAAATTTGTATTCAATATTTCAAAATCCATTTCTTTATTATTATCTATTTTATTAATTCCTATGACATTATGAAATACTCTAGTTTTTTGAGTTATTCTAATTTTAGGTATTTTCTTTTTTGTATTAATTGCATTGAACGATTTAATTGCTATATTAAGTTTGTTCTCTTTTCCATGACTGTTGTATTTCCAATTATCATAGTTATCGTTTTTATTGAAAATAGCACTAGATTCCTTTTTTGTGACACTATGAGGTTCATATGACTTTACTTCTAAAATATTTAACCTCAATATAACTGGTAATAATGGGTCTTTTTTATTTTTGTCAAAAACATAAATTTCTTCATAACCGGTTTCTTTTGTAATAAACCCAAAATCATGCAATATAGGTAAATATCCATATCAAACTAAAAATATATGTATTAAAAATTCAACTAAAAAATGGTATTCAAAATTACTGAAACTATAATTATCATTTCATTCTTTTAAATTTTTTATAAATTCTTTTATTCTGTAACTCTTGATAATTTCTATCAATTCATCTTCTTTAACTTTTATATTTTCTATTTGATTCATAAATATTTTTTAATTTATCCTCATCTACAATGTATTTTTTTCAAAAATATGTATATATAAATATATTGTAAATAAAAAAAATAAATATGCTTTTAAACATATTTATTTTTTTAATATCATTTGTTCTATCTTGCAGCTTTATTGAAGTGTTTTCCTACTGCTTTTGGTCCTATTGAGAATCTACCAAATAAGATCATTACTATAATAGT
>JARHZT010000053.1 GCA_029258015.1 Malacoplasma sp.
TCACCACCACCTATAACTGTAAATGCTTTATTTTTAATACTAGCTCTTTCTAAAAATCTACATACTTCCATTGTTCCTTTTGAAAATTCAGGATTTTCAAAAGCACCTACTGGACCATTTCAGATAACTGTTTTTGAACTTTTGATTATTTTTTCAAAAGCCTTAATTGTTTTCTTACCAATATCAAATGCTGCTAAAGTTGTCGGAATTTGATCTGCTGCATATGTTTTAGATGTTTTTGATTCATAAGCTTCAGCACAAACAACATCTTTTGGTAATACAATTTTATCTTTGAATTCTTCATAAAGTTGTTCTGTAACTTGAATTGAAGATTCATCAAATAAAGATTTTCCTATTTCATACCCTTTAACTTTTAAGAAGTTATTAGACATTCCACCACCGATTAAAATTTTGTCTGCAAATTGACCTATATATTTAATCGAATCAACTTTATCAGCTATTTTTGCACCTCCAAAGATTGCAACAACTGGATGCATTGGATGGTTAACTGCTTTAGTTAGATTTTTTAATTCAGTTTCAACTAAAAATCCTATAGCAGATTCTTTTATATTCTTAGCAATTCCTACATTTGATGCATGACTTCTGTGAGAAGTTCCAAATGCATCATTTACATAAACATCACCAAGTGAAGCTCAGAATTTACCAAGTTCCGGACTATTTTTTGATTCTAATTTTACAACTTCACCTTTATCATTAACATCAGCATATCTTGTATTTTCTAAAAGCATGATTGAACCATTATTCATTTTTTTAGATTTTTCTACTAATGTTTTTGATTGGTTATCTTTTTCAAAACTAATTTCTATGCCTAATAATTTAGCTTTTAAGTATCTATATACTATTTCTAAACTTTTTTTATTAGATTGTTTATCTTCTAATGTTTTAATTCTGCTTAAGTGAGAAAGTAGGATGATTTTTGCTTTTTTGTCTAATAAATATTCAATTGTTTTTAATGCACTATCAATTCTTGTAGTATCACTTATACTTCCATCCTCTTTATTGATAGGAACATTAAAATCACATCTTAAAACTACTCTTTTACCTTCTAGATTTTGTAAATCACTAATTATCTTTTTGTTGTATTCCATTATCTACAAATCCTATTTTAATGAAGCTACGTATTCAACAACTCTAATTAATTGTGATACATATGAACTTTCGTTGTCATATCAAGTAAAGATTTTGTATGATTTTTTACCTTCATGTGTTAATTCCATAGTAAGTGAAGGATCAAACATTGAACCATGGTCATCACCAATTACATCAGCTGATACAATTGGATCTTCTAGATAAGCTAACGAATCATTAGCTGCATCTTTCATAGCTTTGTTAATTTTTTCAACACTTGTTTCTTTTTCAAATTCAATAGTTAAGTCAACAATTGAACCTGTAATAGTTGGAACACGAAGTGCTAAACCATGCATTTTACCATTTAAATTAGGACATACTAATCCAATAGCTTTTGCAGCACCTGTTGAAGTTGGAACGATTGACATTCCAGCAGCTCTTGCTCTTCTTAAGTCAGAGTGAGGAGCATCTTGTAATCTTTGGTCAGCAGTGTATGAGTGAATAGTGTTCATTAATCCTCATTTAACACCAAATTTTGCGTCTAACACACTTGCTACTGGAGCTAAAGCGTTTGTAGTACATGAAGCTGCAGAAACAATTTTGTCTGATGCTTTTAATGTTTTGTGGTTTACATTGTAAACAACAGTTGGGATATCTCCTTTAGCAGGAGCTGAGATAACAACTTTTTTAGCACCAGCTTTTATATGTTTGCTAGCTCCTTCTTCATCACAGAATCTACCAGTTGATTCAATTACAATATCAACACCTAATTTTTTTCAAGGAAGATCTGCTGGATCTTTTTCAGCTAAGATAGGGATTTTTTTACCATTTACTATTAAGTTATTTCCTTCATGCTTAACAGTACCGTCAAATTTACCTTGTGCTGTATCATATTTTAATAAGTGACATAATGTCTTAGCATCAGTTAAGTCATTAATTGCAACTATTTCAGCTTTTTTAGAAACTTTTAAGATTCTTCTGAAAGCTAATCTACCAATACGGCCAAAGCCATTTATTGCGATTTTCATAATTCTAATAAACTCCTAAATTTTATTCATTCAATAAATATTATATAAAATTTCATTACATAAAAACACTAAATTAAATTCAGAAATTTAAACTTTTTATAAAAAGAATAAATATTTTGCTAAAAATACCACATAGTCTTGAAAAATAAATAATTATTTAATATATAGTATTAAATATTTTGAAAACATTATATATAATTAAATAAGTAATAATTTTAGTTTGTATGGGATCAGTAGTTAGTTTAGTATTATTAATAATAATTTTAATATTTTGTATCTTTTTTGCTTTTCTATCTGTAGTATATGCAAGAGTTAACTGAAAAGATTTGGTTTCAGTTTTTAAAAGGAAAAGCGGTTCAAGATCAATTTCAGAACAAGAAAGAGAAGCATATCTTAAAAACCTTGTTGAAAGTTTAATTTATTTGAGTGAAAGAAAGATTGGAGCATTAATAATTAATGAACAAAGAAACTCATTAAATATTTATGAAGAATCTGGATACCAATTAAAAGCAGATTTTGTTCCAGGATTTGTGATTTCGGTTTTCTCAAATAAAAATGCTTCTTTCCATGATGGTGCTTTGATAGTTTCAGGAAATAGAATAACAGCAATTTCTTGTTATGTGCCAATATCAAAAAAACATGTTGATATTAAATATGGTGCAAGACATAGAGCAGCTATCGGGGTTTCAGAAGTTACAGATGCAATTGCATTTGTTGTTTCTGAAACTACAGGAAATATTTCTTTTGCTAAAAAGGGAGAATTAAATCTTTTAGGAAAAGAAAGAAAAGAAATTGAAGAGAATTTAAAAAGACTAATATAATATATAATGTGTTTAAAACACATTTTGGAGACGTACTCAAGTGGTTAAGAGGGCACCCTGCTAAGGTGTTAGATCGGTTTCCGGTGCATGAGTTCGAATCTCATCGTCTCCGCCATTTATAAATTAAACAAATCAGAAATGATTTGTTTTTTTTTTTTTTTT
>JARHZT010000059.1 GCA_029258015.1 Malacoplasma sp.
AAATCTCAGATAAGAGTATTTGCTTTTCTCATGTAATATCAGCTGTCTCATGTAAGTTAATTAGCACTTTATCTCTTTTATGACTTAGCAGTTCTGATACTCTTCAATAGAAATTAAAATAAATTTAAGTGTTCCTTTCAATTCACTATATAAATCTCTTTTGGCTTCTATGTCAGATATTTCATCTCATTTAGGCATTCTGTAATTAGAGTTAGATTCACAAAGATATGTAATAACTTCTTTTTCAAAGGCTTTCTTGAAATCATTAAGTTCAAATATAGATTTTTCTAATTTATGAGCTATTTCAGCATAAGTTCTATTTCCTTCAACTCTTCTAAAAGATACCAATGTTCTTCCAACAACAAGTGAGGCCATATACTTTAATGATCAATCAATATTTTTTTGATTAATTATGATTAACTTACCATTAACTACTTCGCTGTTATGCTTAATAATTGTGTGTATGATAGCATAAAAATTGTTTTTATTACTCTTCATTAATGGGTGTAAGTAAAACACAAATTTATTTTGATAAATATAATCTCATAGTATTTTTTCATCACACATTTGATTTATTGCTTTTGTTAAATCATTTACTGTTTTATCTTTATATTTTTCTTTAAATCTGTAATAAATACTTTTATTGTTTTTTTCATATAATTTTCCTTCATGAATAGCAAATATCTGCCTATAAAATTGAATAATTTTTTCATCATCTTTAAATGTTGATATAAATCTATTCTCAAATATTTTCAATAAATCTGGATATGATTCTAAATTCATAACTATATAGTTTTTTATAAGGTCTGCTGATGTTAAACCTTTACCTTTTGAATTTATCGATTCAAATACTGAATATTCATCTTCATTAGAATTTAAGTTTATTACAGCTACTTTAATTTTTTCTAAAACTTTCCCTAAAAATTTACCTATAAACTCATCATTTGCATCATTTGTTTTTCTTATTTTTTCTAAAAAATATTCGTAAACTTTGTAATATCTTGATTCTTTTTCTTCAGTGGATAAATTTAAAAAACCAGTATGAGAGTTATTTAATATTTTTTTTATTATGTCTGAATCATTAACTCTTTCTAATTTAAATTTATGTTCATCGGATTTTAAATATTTTTTTAACGTTACATAATCTTCTGAATCTGTTTTTTTATTAGTTGCTTCTGCATGTGCAGCTATCAAGAGAAGTATGGTTGTTATTCTTTGTTGTCCATCAATTAAAACGTGTGTTGTATTCAAACCATTATCTTTTTTTATAATTAGTGATCCTAAGAAAAAATCATCCAAATCCATTTCCATGAATTCATTTAAGTCTTCTCACAATTGTTTAACTTGTTTATTTTCTTCTCAAGTATATTTTCTTTGGTAAAGTGGAACATAAAAAATAGCATCTTTCTTACCAACTAAATCAACAATAAACATATCTTTTGCTTGCATAATATTTGGGAGAGCTAATCCTTATTAACTCTCATTTTTCCTCTTTTTTTCATTTAAATAATTATATATTTATTGATTTAAATATATACATATTTTAAATTAATATATTTTATTGACTAGAAAAGTAGAAATAATAAGGATTTTATCTCCAAAAATAATATCTACTCATGTGATTGCATTGAGTTTATAAAAAAATTAAAAGAACAAAAAATAATAGTTGATTTAATACTAACAGATCCACCATATAACATTTCAAAAGATAACAATTTCAAAACTATAGGAAGGTCTGGTATAGATTTCGGAGAATGGGATAAAAACTTTAATCTTTTGTCATGATTAAATGGTATTGGGGATATAGTATCTAAAAATGGTTCAATTATTATTTTTAATGATTGAAAAAATATGGGAATCATATCAAACAAACTAGAACAAGAAGGTTTCGAAATTAAAGATTTGATTAGATGAATAAAACCTGCCCCAATGCCCAGAAATGTAAATAGAAGATATGTTACAGATTTTGAATTCGCTGTATGAGCAACAAAAAAGGGTTCTAAATGAACCTTTAACAAACCAAAAGATAAACCATACTTAATACCTAAATATAACTCATCTGTTCCTATGGGAAATAATAGAATTCATCCTACGCAGAAACCTGAAAAATTAATAGATGAAATTATTAGCGTTCATTCCAATCCTGGTGATTTAATATTTGATCCTTTTTCAGGTTCTGGAACCATATCATTTTCAGCTAATAAAAATAATAGAAATTATATAGCATGTGAAATAGATGAAAAATTTTGTCAAAAATCAATTAATAGAATTAAAAGTTATTATATTAGGCCTGCATTCAATCATTTAGGAAATAAAACAAGAATAATTCATGACTTAATATCAAATTTTCCCAAAAATAACATTGTCAATTTTGTTGAACCTTTCGCTGGAAGTGGTATTGTGTCAATATCATATGACACACCTGATAAATACTGGTTAAATGATAATGATTCTAAATTATCAGAAATTTTAGAATACTTATTAAACAACAAAGTAAATAATGTGATAAATGATATAGAAAAAATCATAAAAGATTATAACCTACCTACTACAGAGAAAAAGAATTACTCAAAAGAATACAAAAAATTAAAAGATGACTATAACAAATCAAAAAAAGTGTCTCTACTATTCGTACTTGTTTTATATGGATTTAATCAACAAATTAGATTTAATTCAAAAAATGAATTTAATATACCTGTAGGAAAATTTTTCTGAAATGATTATCACAAAGATAAAATAATTAACTTTATTTCAAAAAGAGCAAATAAAAACATAGAAACTCAATCTCGTGATTTTGAAGAATTTGTTTATGAAATAAAAAGAAAATATGCTAATCAGGACAATACACTTTTTTATTTTGATCCGCCATACTTTTTATCAAATGCAACATATAATTCATGTTGAAAAGAAGAAGATGAAAAGAGATTGATAAATTGCTTACAAAAATTAACTGATGAGGGTTATAAATGATGTCTATCTAATATAATAGAGTCTAAAGGAAGAAAGAATGAATTGCTAGAAAATTTTATAACAAAAAATAAAAGCAAAATAAACTTCCAAAATATAAATAATTTAAATTATCACAATTCAAATTATCAAAGACAACAAAGAAACAAAAAGGATGTTGAAGTGATTGTTTGAGGTAATTATGAGTAGTATTCCTATATTAAAATTAGGCAAATCAGAGTATAAAAGACAAAAAGACTCAAAGAATGCTTATATACTGTTATGTGATTTTTTAAATAAATATGACGGATCTGAATTAACCTTAGAACAAATAGTTAATGAATGAGAAGTATTGGGAATATACACCTCAGAACAATTTAATGAAAATTGTAAAGTAGTAAAAATAAACAAGAAAGTAAAAAGTGGAATATCAAGACTAAAAAGTATGATTAAACTTTTTGGACTAGGACAAATACACAAGGTTAATTCAAAATCTGAGATATATAGCATATCTGCTTCGAATTTTACCAAGGCATTGTATACTGAAGATAAAAAATTTAGTAGTTTTTTCAGTCTAAATTTTTATGACTTTTGATTTATACAATTACTATTAAAAATGAGAACAGAAGATAATAAAATCATAATTTCAGAGTTATTAAAAAATTATATAAAAGATGAAAATGATAGTTGAAAAATAACATTTTGAGATTTTGTTTCAAAAGATGACATAGAGATAATTTCAAAAGCTATCAAAAATAAAGATGAAAAATTAATTAATAGTTTCCTATATCCAAAAAGTGGTTCATCTATTCTGAATGAGAAAAGGGAACAAAATAATAAAAATATTATAAAAGAAACAACAAAATACATAACCAACAAAATAGACTTAAATACATATGTAGAATTTCTTTATAATTTTTTAGAAAAAAATGCATTAAAAGATATTTCAGAAGGCCTTGATACTATGATTATAGGAGAAACATCTTATAGAGATTTATTTAAGAACAATACCAAAAACAAAATTATTCAATATTTAAAATCTATAAATAGTGACAAATTGGAAATATTGGGCAGAAGACTTGTTGGTGGTTCCCGTTCTTCATATTCTTATCTAAATGCTAGTCATTTCAATGCATTAAATAATATTTTTAAACTTCACAAAGATATCTTTTCAATTAACAAGAGATATATTAATTTAATAAATGCAATAAAAAATCCTTCATTAGAACTTTATAAGATGGAAAGTTCCAAATATTATAATGAACAAGAACTTCTACATATTTTAAATATAAAAAATGAGAAAATAGATAACAGTTTTATTCAAAAAGAATTAAATGAATATTACACCAATGAAAAAATGATAAGTTTATTTAAAGAATTAATTGATAATAATGTTGTCCAAGGAAATGAATTTAATAAAGAAATATTTATACAAACAATAAAAAAATATGTACCATTTAAAGAACAAATAAGTATAAATTTTTGTCCATTATATTTTGAATTTCTTGTTTGTTTATCAATAGCTATTAAATTTAATAAAAATTGAGATATCAATTACATTAGAAATTCATTAAATACAATTTTAGACACAAATATGAATCCTTTAAGTTGTGCTGCAGGAAGTTCTAGCAAAAGAGTTGGACACGATGCAGAAATTCATGTTTCTGATTCAAAAATTATCATAGTAGAACCTACAATAGAAATGAATGTCCAAGTCAAACATGAATTAGAATCATGTACTAGACATTTAAGAGTTTTTTGTACATATGAAGAAAAAAAATATAGAGATGATAATAAAACGTATGAAGGAATATGTAAAAAATTATTAAATAAGAAGGAAATCGAAACCATTATAGTAGCTCCTGCTATAAATGAGTATTTAAATTATTTTGTAAATTTAATGAATAAAGATTTAATCTCTGGAAAAAGTGATTTTTTTAAATTTAATACAATATCCCCATCAACAAAAACATTAGATATTAAGCAATTAGTTGAATATTTAAAAAATTAATCTTACTTTGTTTGTATTCTTTAAGGTTGTAAAATATATATAAGTGTATAAATAGGGGAACATATGAAAAAAAGTAAAATTTTTTCTGCTTTTTTAGCAGTATCCTCGTTAGGTTTTATTGTTCCTACCACATTAGTAGCATGTGGTAGTTCAACAAGCACAACCATTACTGGTAATAAATATATAAAAGATGAATATATAAAAAGCGGTTCATTTTCATTTTTATCAGTAGGAATGCGAGGTAATAATGATTTATCTGAAAATATTACTAATATTTTTAACAATAACCAAGAAGAATTATTAATAAATTATAAATCATTAAGCAAAACACAAAAAGATAATTTATTTTTAAAAGCTGAAGTTGAAGGAAGTATCGGTAATGATTCATTAATAAATGGAAATGAACCATTAGAAACATGGGCATTTAAAGATGAAATATTGCCAATAAATATAAATATTTATGATATGAATTCTAAAGAAGGTATATTATTAACAAATAATTTTAATTTATCTCAATTCATAAATAGCAACATTAAAGATATTATTAAAAATTCTTTAGAAATAAGTATAAATGAAACTACTCAAACATTATCTGTTGCAAAATCTGTAAGAATGTCATTAAGTTCAATATCAAAAACTATAGGAGTCAATAAAGATATTGTCCATATTCCATTAGAATTAAATGACTCTATAAATACTAAAAATAATAAGAAATTTATTTTATCTTTTCCTTTGGATAAAATTTCGCTTTTATTGGATGTGAATACAAATATAAAAACTATCAATATAAATAAAAATGAAAAAGTTAAGTTTTTATATAAGTTTTCTTCAAAAGTTATTAAAAAAGAAATTAACAGCAATTTAATGAGAGAAATAACTATTTCAGGAACTAATTATGATTGAAAAAATCCTAATATGAAATTTGAAGATACATTAGTTAAATATGTTTCAAATTATGATATTCTATCAAAATTGGGATGATTAAAAGATGATATCTTAAAAGATAGTTTTGCACAAAATAATGATACAGTTGATGCAAATTTTTTAAAAGAAGATATAAAAAATAAATTTAACATTAGCAGCGATGAAAAATTAGTATCTATAAAAATAAGTATGGATTCTAGAAGTCCATTGTCATATGATATTTATGGAAATTATTATTTTAATGGTTTATATAATATAGATTTAAATGTTGTTTATATAGGAGAAAATAATGATGATTACAAGAAAGGGGATATGATTACTTATTCCTTAACTAATAACAATAATAAAAATTTTCAATTATATGTTGATAATGCATATGTATTAAATAGTTTAATTTCACCAAACAATACAGGTTCAAAATATATAGAAATACCATCATCTAAATTTGGTGAAAGATTTAAATTAGGTTCTTTAGCAACCGAAAAAAACACTGATAAGATTTTTAATGAAGTAAATTCAATTGAATTAAATTTAAGTAAATCATATACAATGAGTGCATTTACAAAACAATTTTATGTAATGAATAATAAAAATAATTATCATATTTTTAATGGTGTTAAATTTAGTTTAAAAGCTGTTATTGATAATACTACATCAAAATATTATTCAGTTTTATTTAATGTAGAATTATTGCCAGGTTTTAAGTTTAAAGAGAAATTTATTTTTGTCGATAAGGAAAAAAATAAATCTTACAACTTTAATGATCAAGCTACAACTCTCAGAATATTTGGTTTTACAATTGATAGAACTAATCCAGCAACATATCTTTTCACTAGAATAAGCGATAGAAATTCAAATGATATGAACATGTATTACAAAAATTGAAATCCTAAAATTTAGTAAATATTATTAAAAAAATAATTCCTATTCTATGGAATTATTTTTTTATTTCATTAACTCTTGCTATTTCTTCTTTTGTAATTAAATCAACTAAGTTTTTTTCTATGTCTCATCCTATTGCAAGATCATAAACCTTGTTTACATATTCAATAATAGGCATTACTGTTCTATGAACATCTATTTCAATTCTTACTTTAGCATTTGTTTTTGACACAAGTTTTCAAAAATTATCATAAGGATAAAAATATTCTTTAGGATTACCACGTTTTAAATTGTTGTATAAACCATTCACATTTAAACCTAAAGTGATATCATGTTCTATGGCACTTTCTATCATTCTCATACATTCTTTTTCTATAAAGGGATTTCAGTTATTTATAAAATGAACTATTAAATCTGGGTGTGCAAAGTGAAAAAACAGACCAGATTTAAATCCATCAATAGCTTGATCAACATAAACCTTTATTCTTTCTTCTTTATTTTTTATATGAAAAAAATCCAATTCATTAGCAGCAAAGCCTACATTATGATTTCCAAAAATTATAAAATCTAATGGTCATTTTTTATAAAAGTTCAAATAGAAATCATGTTTCTCTTTTAGATACTCTGTCTCAACAGCTATAAATAATTCAAAATCTTTGTTTGAATATTTATTCTTTAACAAGATAAAATGTTCCATTATCTTTTCTCATTCATTTCAACTTGTTCTACCTTTTATTTCCTTTTCATAAGGAATATGCTCAGAGATTGTAAATTGCTTAAAACCTAATCTTATAGCTTCTTGCACTAATCATTCTGGTTCAATATCTGAATGATTACAATATTTTGTATGAGCATGAATATTTGATTTAATTTTCATATTATTTGTCCTTTATAATTTCTCTTTATACAAAGAAATAACTTTATATAATTCTTTATTATCTATAACATTTGGATGGTCATAAATAATAGAGTTATTAAAATAAATTCTTGTTGTAGGCACTACTTGCAAGGCTCATTCTGTATTACCTGTTTCTTCTCAAACATCAGATTCCATATCACCTATATCAACAAAGTACAAATTATTAATATTTTTATCTTTTAAATATTCTTTTATTCTAGGAACATTTTTTAAACAATATGGGCATCACATAGCTTTAAACACTGCTAAAATAGGTTCATTGTTTTTTGTTTTTAAAATATTCTTAAATTCTATAATATCAACATTTTCCATGGTAGTCCTCTCTCTAATTCTATTATGTTATTTATTTAAAATTGCCTATTTTAAAAATAATAAAAAAAGCAAAAATATATTTTGTTTTTTAATGATTCTCTAAAAAATAATTTATAAAATATTCTACTGCTATCATAGCTCTAACATCATTTTCACAATAAACTTTCATGTTGTCTTCTACAACCTTTCATTGTTCATCATTAATAATGTTGAAAAATCTTTTTACCGTTTCTGATTGACACACTTGTCCATTACCTATTTCTAATGTTCCATAGTCTAAACATTTAGTTTCTTGATAAATAGATGGACAATATTTATCTATTAATGGCAATACTTTTTTAATCGAATAAAAACCACCTAATTCTTTAAAAAACATTAAATGTGTAGGGTTTTGACTTCTTAATTTAAAAAAATCTGCCAAATCAAATAATCCTTTTATAATAGCTTCAACCTTAGCATAATAACTTTTATCATTAATCATTCTAGCCATTTCTAATAATCTAGTTTTTTCAAAACTTTTATTATAAACAATATATGAAACATCAGATATTTTATTTGTTAATTCATCATTATTCTTATCTCAGTAAATTTCATCAATTACATCTTTGAATCAATTTAAATCTATATTTTTAGGATCAATAATCATGTTATTACATTCTAATTCATCAATCTTTTGTTTTGAAACATCATGCTTAATAATAGAACATTGAGTTACTATTTGCATAAATGGTAATGTTTTATCAACTACTCTAATTGGTGTATTTATTGTCTCAAAATCAAAGTAAACTTTTTTCTCAAATAAACTATCTATCATTTCCTGAGTTTTTTCTCTATTAACTAAACACTTATCTTTAACTGAAAATAGTTCTAAAAAAACATTAGGATTAGCTTGTGGTTTCTTTAAAAAATTTTGAATATTATCATTTTTTTTAGCTGCTTCTAAATATTCAGCTTTTTGATTCGCTATCAATCCAGAATAATCAAATAAATTGTAACCTTGATATGAAAATAACTTTCTTTCTATAGCAAAAAAATCACAATTCTTATATGGGCTTTTGTCATTTTTACTTGGTTTAAATTTTGGGATTGAATCTTCATTTAATGTCTTTTTAAATTTCTCTAAATCATCAATAGCATCTTGAAATGAATTATTAATTTTTTTAACATATTCTTTACTATTTACTTGTGCAGTTCTAGCTATTCCTTTACTAACTTCTATGTTTGTTTCTAAAGTATCAAAATTGTCATACATTAGTTTTTTAATTTCTAGTGGTTCTAAATATTCATTCAAAAATCCTATTCCTTTTTTAATATTATTTTTTAGTTTAATTATCTCTTCGGGTTTTAATAATTCATATTTTTTATGTTCTGTAGGAACTGCAACAGTCTTTTTTAAATTTATATTTTTTGTTAGTTCAAAAGAAATATCATTTTTATTTAAATAACAATAATCTATTAAACACAAATAATAGTCATAAAGCATATCCATTTCTTTTAAATAATCTTGATTTTCAATAACGACCATTTGAAAATATAAATCTAAATAATGTATGAATTTAGATGAAGTTGTACCCTTGGTTTCAATAATATAAAGCTTATCTTTATCTTTGACAATAGCATCAGGTTTTGTTATCAAATTTTCATGTATAAAAACTGATTGAAATAAAATAATAGAATCATTCTCTAATAAATATTTTTTAGTTAAATCTGCTAATGTTTCATTTGATTTTCTTCCATATTTTTCTTCTAAATCTACACTATTTGTAATTTCAGGATATTTACTTTTTATAAATTCTCTTGATTTAACATCAATTATTTGTCCCTGTACAATTTGTGGATTATCCATATCTAAGTTTTTATTGGATTCTAGTCTTTCTTTATAGAACTCAAATACATCAAACTCATCATCATATTCTTCTAAATCATCTTCTATTTCAATTGAATTATCATATGCTGAATGAACTTTTTTTATTTCAGTTTCAAGTGCTGATTGAATTTCTGCATTTGAAAAAAATCACATACCTTCAGGTTTTGTATAGTAGTTCATATAGTCATATTTATTAATATATTTAGATTTTTTCACACATACTCCTTAAAATAAAAAAATTAAAATAGCAAACTATTTTAATTTAATATAATTATTTTTTATCTTTCATATGAGGGAACAACAATACATCTCTTATTGTAGTTTTTTGCGTAAATAACATTACAAGTCTGTCTATTCCTAGCCCCAATCCACTTGTAGGTGGCAGACCATATTCTAAAGCTTCAATAAAATCAGTATCCATTTCCACAGCTTCATCATTTCCTAATTTTTTCTCATTAAGTTGTTCTAAGAATCTTTCATATTGATCTATAGGATCATTTAACTCAGCAAATGCATTTGCATATTCTTTTGTATTAATAAATAACTCAAATCTTTTTGTGAATTCAGGATTGTCATAATCTTTTTTAGATAGTGGTGAAACTTCAACAGGATGTCCTCAAACAATAGTTGGTTGAATACATTCTTTTTCACAAAACTCTTCAAAAAATAAATTAATAATGTGTCCTTTTGATTTTTGATGTTTTTCAAATTTAACATTATGGTTTTTAGCTAACTCTTGAGCTTCTTTATCAGATTTTACCTCTCAAAAATTAACTCCTGTAGTTTCTTTAATAAAATCAACCATGTGAATTTTTTTAAATTTATTTTTCAAATTTATTACATTATTACCAATTTTGATTTCATACATTTTTAGTTCTTTAGCTAAAAACTTAAATAATTTTTCAATAAGAACCATCATGTATTCCATATTTTCATATGCAGCATAAACTTCCATACTTGTGAATTCAGGATTATGAGTTGCATCCATACCTTCATTTCTGAAAATTCTACCTATTTCATAAACCTTATCAAAACCACCAACAATTAATTTCTTTAAAGGTAATTCTGTAGCAATTCTTAAATAGAAGTTTCTATCTAATGTATTGTGATGAGTTATAAAAGGTCTAGCGTTTGCACCACCTAAAATAGGGTGCAACACAGGTGTTTCAACTTCTAAATAACCTAAAGAATCCATAAATTGTCTAATCAACTTAAATATTCTTACACGAGTAACAAATGTTTCTTTTGATTCTTTGTTCATAATCAAATCAACATATCTATTTCTAGCTCTTAATTCTTCATCAACTAATCCATGTCATTTTTCTGGTAATGGTTTTAATGCCTTTGAAACTATTTTAAGTTTTTTCACATTTAAAGTAAGTTCACCTTTTTTTGTTCTAAAAGGATTGCCACTAATTTCAACCAAATCCCCCATATCTAACATCTTGTTAAAATATTCTATTAAAGATTTAGACAAGTTCTTTTTATTTAAATAAATTTGTACATCATCATAAAAATCTCTTATAACACCAAATGTTTGTCTCATAGCTACTACTCTACCGGCTAGTACAACATTATCTTTACTTTCTTTTTTTAATTTCTTATATTTTTTGTGGAATTCTCCAAGATCCATTGTTCTTGAAACTTTTTGAATAGAATAAGGATTTTTATTTTCTTTTTGTAGCGTTTTAAGTTTCTCTCTTCTAATCTGTTCTTGATCGGTAAATTTTCTTTCCATTAATAACCTCAAATTTATATTCGTACAATTAATTTATTGTAATAAAAAATAAATAAAGATAAACAATAATATTCTTAATTTATAAAATAATTAAAATTTTTTTTATTAAAATATTAATTATTGTAAAAAAATTAAAGTATTATAAATTATTAATGATATATATTTATGAACAACATTGAAAAAATAGTAAAAATCCTGCTAAAGGATAAGAAATTATATGAAGAGTGTGGAGCTCTTTTCAAATATATGGGGGAAGTTAGAATTAATTTTTCTTCTCTTTCTGAACATAATGTTCCATGACAGTTATCTCAAATATTAGAAATAGTATATTCAAATCGTTTAGATGGAATGCATTTAAATATATTTGATGTTATTGTTGCATATTCAACAGATTATTTAAAAGATGATGTTTCAAAAAAAGCAGCATGAGCAAATTTTGATGCTACATTTTTTATTTCGAAAATAAGAAAAGAAAAAACACCTTTAACACTAGAAGTTGTTGAGAAGATTATTGATATTATTTTTAGAAATTATGGAATAGTTTCTTCTAAAAAAGATTTTAAAGAAAAAATCAAAAATATAGATACATATGTATTCAATGTATTTAGAGAGTTGTTAAATGGAACTTTTTCAAACAATCCTTTATACTTCTTTCCATTATATTTATACATAATTGAAAAACTTATAATAAACATACCTTATAAACATGTTGTTAGAAGTGTTGTAATAAATCTTTATTTAATGAAAAACAAATTATTATTTGCTCCAACTATTTCTATAAGTTATCCACTATATTATTCATTAAGCGAATATATAGATTTAATAGATGAATTGGATAAAGATCCTAAAAAAATATCGGATTTTAGTAGATTAATTTTTGATTTACTAAAACAATCATCTGTTGTTTCAAGAGCATTTATATCTAATTACTCAAAAATAAATTCTCTTTTAACACATATGGCAGATGATAAAAAATGCAAGGAATTAAAACATATAGAACCTAAAAACATTATGAAATTAATTTCATTAAATGATGAAATTCTATTAGAAGTCATTGAAGATACAAAAAATAGCAAGAAAAAAGTCAAAGATGTTTTAGGTTTGTTTAATAGTAAAGAAATGTTAAAAGAAATAGGTCAATCTGATGAATATAAAGTTTATTTATTCAATGATTACTATCAAACAATTATGAAACTAAATAAAAATAAAAGTGAAAAAACAACAAAAATATTCATTCTAAGAGAAAATATGAATTAAGACATTGAATTATTCAATGTCTTTTTTATTTCAATCCTAATTTTATAAAAATTATTAAACATGTTAATATGTTATAATTTCCAAAAGATAAGTTGATAAATATGAGTAATAAAGAAAATAGTAAGATTAATGGATATTTGATTTTTTTAAAACAATACATGTTAGAAATTTATACTTCAAGATTAGCAATTTTTAAATTAATTGCCTTTTTTATAATAGGTTTTGTTGTTATATTTACAAGTTTTGGAGTTAGGGAATCTATATTATCTGCAAGCAAAGTAACATCATTGGTGTTGATACCTAATTTTTTAAATATGGAGTTGGTTTTTAATGAGGGTGTTGCATTTGGAAATTTAGGTGATGCACCATCATGAGTTGTTTATTTAGTTCAGTCCATTCCTTTGATTGTAGGATTTATAGCAATAATATTTTCTAAATCATTATTCATAGATGTTCCATTATTATTTTTATTTTTTGGTGGTTTTTGCAATGTTGTGGATAGAGGAATAGTTGATATTGCTCAATCATCACCAAATGAGATACATAAAGATGCTGTAGTAGACTATTTCCAATTTACATTTGTTAATTTTGCTATATTTAACCTTCCAGATGTTTATGTAGTGGGAAGTGTTATATTATTGGGAATTGTTACAGTAACATACTTTGTTAAAGATTTAAAAAAAGATAAAAATACTAAATAAGCTATTTTAATAGTTTAAAATAGTTAAGTTATGGAAGATAAAAAAATAAGACTTGATATTTTAGTATCAAATAAATTTAATATTTCTAGAACAATTGCAAAAGAATATATATTGCAAAATTTTGTTTCTCTAAATGAAGAAATTTTAAACAAACCAAACCTAAAACTAGATGAATTATCAGATATAGAATTAAAAATAATAGAAAAAGAAAAACTTATAGAAGATCTTATTCCATGAAATTTTCCAATAGAGATAGTTTATGAAGATGATTATATATTCATAGTAAATAAACCTAGTGGTATTTTAGTTCATCCAACAAACTTTAAAGAGACCAAAACACTTTCAAATATAATGAAACATATTTTTATATCTAAAAATATAAAACCTTTTGGAGATTATTTAAGAAGCGGGATAGTTCATAGACTTGATAAAGATACAAGTGGGTTATTAATTGTAGCAAAAGACCAAGATGTTTATAACACCTTTGTAAATTTAATAAAAAATAAAAAAATAAAAAGAAAATATAAAGCATTAGTTCATGGTTATTTAAATACAAAAAAAGTGGAAGTTGATGCTCCTATTTCTAGGATTAATGAAACAAACAAAAGAGAAGTTAGCAAGGATTTTAATGCTCAGGATGCTAGAACTATTTTTTCAGAAATAAAAAGATATAAAAACTTTTCTTTAATAGATTGTGAGCTTATAACAGGTAGAACTCATCAAATTAGAGTTCATGCAAAATTTATAAATAACAACATAATAAATGATCCAATGTATGGATTAACTCATTTAAATAAAGCAACAAAATATGGACAATATTTATTTGCATATAATTTAATATTTGAACATCCATTTATCCAAGGTAAATTGGTAGATGTAAAGATAGACATGCCACATGAATTTAATAAATACATAGAAAATAATGGTGAATAAAATGTATGGAATTTTAGTTGATGGATGCTTAGATTACTTAGAAATAGCAATAGTTTTAGACGAAGAAATTATCTCATCTCGTTTTTTTAAATTAAATAAAAACTTTACAAAAATTTTTAATATTGAAATTGATAATTTAATGAAAGACAACAAATTAAAAAATAGCGATATTAAAAACTTGTATATTGTAAATGGGCCCGGTTCTTTTACAAGCATAAAATTAGTTTCTTTATTTGCTAATACATTTAAAATGGTTTACCCAAAAGTCAATTTATATACATTAAACACTTTAAAATGAAATCTTACACATGACAATGAATTAGTTGTTATAGATGCTAAAAGTTCCTTGTTCTATGCGGTAGAAAAAAAATCATCTATTCCATCTCTTTTTTATTCAGAAGGAATAAAAGAATTAGAAAAAGGTAAAGTAAAGTATTTTTATAATTTAGAAAATAAGAAGGATATATTAGAAAAATGAAATTACAACAAACATAACTTTGAACCTTGTTCAACTGTTTGTCCATTATATATAAAACCAGCAATTTATGATAGTAATAAAAAATAAATTAGATTCAAAAGAATTAGATAGAATATTAGAAATAGAGTTTAATCTATTTTATCCAAATAGTTATGAAATAAATGAAATCAAAAATATGAATGAAGATAATAATTTTTTGTTTTTATTAATATATGAACAAAGCATTGTTATTGGATATGCAATTTTATTCATTTCTTTTGATGAATGTGAAATATATAAAATCGGAATTGACAAATATTATCAGCGACTTGGATATGGAACAAAAATTATAAATAAATTAAAAGATAAACATCGAAAAATATTGATTGAAGTTTCTGATAGAGATGCCACTAAAGATTTTTATTTAAAAAATAATTTTTTGATTATAACCATAAGAAAAAAATATTATTATGATGGTTCTAATGCAATTGTTATGGGATGAAAAAAACTTAAAGAAACTCTTTAAGTTTTTTTTAAATTATTTATTATTTCTGTTTTTTTATTTTTAAAATTCCATTTACAATCTTTTACATTTTTATTTTCATCATGTTGTTTGTTTTCGCTAGGATATATCACATGATTTAAGTCCAGTATAATTGGATAAACTGTATATTCATTTTCGTTTTCTTTTCAAATTATGAATATTAATCTAGCTTCATTAAAAATTTTGCATTGATAATATTTCAGTTCATTGTCATTTCACAACTGATAGCAATCTGAAGATATAAAATTTTGTTCAATTTCACTTAATAATTCAGGATAGCACTTTTTTATAATTTTATTTATTTTTTCACTATGTTGATTATCTATTTTATGAAAATGTAATAAACTAGATTCTAACTCATTTATATTTCTAATTTTTAAAACTATCTTAATAAACTTCTTTACAGAATTTTCTTTATTAAACAAGATATCTAAAAAATAATTACTTAAATCACATAAATTCTTTTCATTTTTATTAACTTCTTTTTTTACTCTTAAATTGTGAATATCCTTTTTTAGTTGAAAGTATTGCAGTTGAAACAAAGAGAGATTAATCTTCATTATTATCTATAAATGTCGTGAAACTTTCATCTTCTTCCAAAAAATTTTCACAAGGTTCATCATCATCTTTACCATTTCTAGCATTGATTCAAGATTTATTAGCATGACTTCTTCTAACTAGCTCTCTAGGAGAAAATTTTACATATTTATCAAATTCTTCACCATAAATTCTATCTATTTCTTTTATTTCATTTTTTTCTAATATAAAGGGATCAATTTCTTCTTCATATTCTAAAAACAAACCACGCATTTCTTTAAAAGTGTCTTTATTTACAGGACCATATATTCATGCTTGAAAATTATAATTTTCCTTAAAATATCCTGTGTTCCTTCCTTTTTTTAAATCTTCCACTCTGAAAAAAAATAACATTTTTTGCAATTTAACAGATGAATTAATACCTTTAGATAATAAGTATCTAGCTAAAGTTTGAATATTTTTTTCCATGTTGACCTCCATACTTTATTAAATCATAAACATAAATAAGTTTTATATTCTCTCTAATTTAACAAAATCTATCATTAGTTTTTTTAAATCACTAATTTCTTTCTTGGACATCCCTACAGGTATTCCAATTCTTATTATTCTATCAGTTTTGTCTTCTATTCCAGTTTCAATTAAAATATCAAAACTTGTAAATAGGAATGCTCTTAATTTTTTTGCACTTATATCTTCAGGTGTTTTAACAACTATTAATCAACTAGAATAATAATTTTTCTGTGGAAATATTTCATATCCATTAGCTGATAGTTCTTTATAAATATCTTTTGATATATTCTTTTTAAATTTATGTTGTGCTTCTATTCCGCCATTTTCTTTTATCTCTTCTGTTGCTGCATTAAATGCTGCAATAACTCCCATAGGAAAAGTTGATGGTGACATTCCATTATATAAATGCTTCTTTTGAAAAGTTAGTCAATTTAAAAATATTAATCTTTTTCTATCTGCATTAATACTATTTGATAATTCCAAAGCTCTTTGACTTAAACATAAAATAGATAATCCAGGACATATTTCTAATCCCTTTGTAGATGTTCCAACAGCTGCATCCACTCCTCATTTATCAAAATAAAAATATTCATTAACCAAACTAGAAACAGCATCAACAATTAAATACACATTGTGTTCTTTACAAATTTTAGAAATTGATTCAACATCATTTAAAACACCTGCAGATGTCTCAAGATGTGTCATAAACAAGAATTTAACCCCTTTAATTTGTTTTTCTATTTCATCCAAATCAAATGCTTTACCAAATTCTATTTCAATAGTTTTGATATCTAAACCATAGTTTTTGGCATTATTAATTAAATTGTTTCCAAAAAAACCATTAGATAGGATTAGAGCCTTATCATTAGGATTAGTTAGATTTGCAAAGCATGACTCTATACAACCCAATCCTGTTGATAGCATAGCAATTGGAAAACCTTTTTTTGATCCAAATATATATTTTATATTTTCTGCTAAGTTTTTATAAAAATGAGGTGCTATTTCAGAACGGTGATGTGTTGCGTGAGATGTAATAATACTTTTTACACTTTCTCTTATGTTTAATGGTCCAGGTGTGTACATTAATGAAGCATTATTGATAGTAAAATTATCATCTATTAAAATTACATCATTTATACTTTTTATCTCAGTTCC
>JARHZT010000005.1 GCA_029258015.1 Malacoplasma sp.
CTGATGTATCTTTTTGATCACCATTTGCAGCAACACTTTTCACAACTATGATTTCATTGATGATGGCGATTCCCTTAGGGATAAAAACATCTATTTTTATAAAATTTAGAATTAAAGAAAAACATCAAAAAAGTTTTAGAATTGCAATAGAAACTCTTGCAGGAATTCCTTCTGTAATATTTGGTTTATTTGCTTCTGAATCTTTAAAACATATAGTGAACTTGTTTGGAATTAGTTCATATTCTATATTGAATGCATCAATAATGCTTTCTTTTATGATTTTGCCAACTATAATTGCAATGACTTATAATGCGCTTAACAATGTTGATGACTCACTATTTAATAACACAATAGCATTAGGGTGTACTAAAACGAAATCTATATATAAAGTCTATAAAAAAGCAGCAAGATCAGGAATAATAGTAGGAGTTATTTTAGCAACAGGTAGAGCTATTGGAGAAACAATGGCATTATCTATGTTGCTGCAATCAGAGAGTAACTATGAATCGGTTTTAAATAGTGGAAGTTTATTAGAAGTTTTATCATCTAACATTAAACCTATTGCTGTTATCATATCAACAAATATGTTTACAGAAAATAGTACTGAAGAAACTAAAGCATTATTATTTTCTTTTGGACTTATATTATTCATAATAATAATGGCTCTTAATCTGTGTGTTTTAAAAATAACAAATAGAAAAGCTAAAAAATATAGCAAACTAAATATGTTTTTAGATTTAACAGTAGGTAAATTATTTTATTTAACTGATTGAATTTCGGATTCATTTGAATATTTAACATTTTCATTTAAAAGAAAACACAAAATTACAAATCAAGAAACAGCAATAGAATACACTAATTATAGACTTCAAAACTATAAGTTTAAAAATGCTTATTCTTGATATAAAGGTTTTTGAGAAATAGTTTCGATTGCTATTTGCTTCTCTTTTTTATCATGACTACTTCTTCAAATTGTAGGTATAGGAATAAGCTCTTGAACTCAACCATATTCAACTGTATTCCAATACTCAAAAAACACGACAGGTCAAGCTTTTTTTAACACTATATTAATAATAATGGTAGCGATTTTAATTTCTTTCCCATTATCATTGCTAACAGCTATTTATATTAATGAGTTTTCAAAAAGTAAATATGCTAAAAAAACAATTGGATTTTTCTTAGATTCATTAGGAGCTACTCCATCTATATTGTTTGGTATGTTTGGATTATTGTTCTTTATAGAAACGCTACATTGAACTAGTGAAGGAAGCAAAGGTTTTTCATTAATAGCAGGAGCATTAACAATATCTATTGTTATACTACCAACTTTTACAAGATCAATTCAGCAAGCACTTATAGATGTGCCATACGAAATGAGATTGAATGGATTGGCGCTAGGGTTATCAACATTTCAAGTTGTAAGGAAAATAATTTTACCTGCTGCATTATCAGGTTTAATAACTAGTTTGATTTTATCAATAGGTAGAATTTTATCAGAAACAGCACCTCTATATTTAACTTCGGGATTAACTAGTTCAAAACAAACAGCATTAGTAAATGCTGGTCAGACATTAACTACAAGAATTTATGCTCAACTTTCTAATACTAATATCAATGAAAGTCTATCTATAATGTACGAATCATCATTTCTTACACTGCTACTAATTCTTACATTAATCACATTAGGATATTTTGTAATCCCTAACTGAAAAAACATAAGAAAGAAGATTTTAAAAATCTACATAGATATAAAAGCTTATTTCAAAACTAATATGTTATTAAATAAAAAATAAATGGTTAAAATGGTACTATCATGTTTAAAAGATTAAGGAAATTTTTCAAAAAGAAAACAGATTTAAATATAGTTGAATTTAAAGAAAACATAGATGAAAATACTATATTTAATGTCGAAAATTTGAATTTTTGATATGTAAATAAAGGTAAACAAGCACTATATGATATCAATTTGAATATAGGTAAAAATAAAGTGACTTCATTAATTGGACCTTCAGGTTGTGGTAAATCTACCTTTTTAAGAATGTTAAATAGGATGAATGATTTATTACCTCACACAAAACATGAGGGTAATATATTTTTTGAGGGTAAAAACATATATTCAAAAAAATTTAATGTTTTAGATTTAAGAACTAAGGTGGGGATGGTTTTTCAAAAACCTACACCATTTCCAATGTCTGTATATGACAATGTTGCATTTTCTGTAAGAAATCAGGGTATAAAAAATAAAAAAATATTAGATGAAATTGTTGAAAAATCATTAAGAAGTGCAGCACTTTGAGATGAAGTAAAAGACAATCTAAATGATCTAGCTACAGGATTATCAGGTGGTCAACAACAAAGACTTTGTATAGCAAGAGCTATAGCCTGCAAACCATCAGTGTTATTAATGGATGAACCTACATCAGCACTGGACCCAATAGCAACATCAAAAATTGAAGAACTAATATTGGAATTGAAAGAGAAATATACAATTATAATTGTTACCCACTCTATGGCTCAGGCCCAAAGAATTAGTGATGATACTGTATTCTTTTTTGAAGGTAAAATTATAGAATCAGGAAGTACAAAACAAATTTTCATGAAACCAAAACAATCAAAAACTAAAGATTACGTGAATGGAAGGATAGGTTAATTATGGCTATAAATTTTTTAAGTTTAGAAAAATCAGAAATAGAACTTAAACAAAGTTTTGTTGAATTTTTAAAATTGTGTTACAAAAGCCATGGTGAAGTTTGCAACTTTTTAAAACAAGAACATTTAACTAAAGAAGATATAGAAACGATGCATGAATACAAAATCAAAGCTAAAGAAAAAAAGCGTGATGTTAGAGATGATTGCATTTGAATAATTTCTAAAGATCAACCAAGAGCTAATCATTTAAGATTTATAATTGCAATATTATATTCAGTACGAGATTTAGAAAGAATAGTTGAACAACAGTATAACATTATTTGATATTTTGCTAACTCAAAACTTTCAAATATATACAGAGAAATTATTAATGAAACTATGACTTTATCTAAAACAATATTTAAAAGTATGCAAAAAATATTTGAGCAAAAAGATGTTACAAAACATAATGATGAAGTTAAAAAATTAGCAGAGGATTTTAAAACAAATTATAGAGAATCATTATCAAAAATGATGAAATCTAACAAACCTACAAATGATGAAGAATTAGAATACATATATAATTTCACTATCATTATGAAATATATAGACAGAATAATAGATCACATATGATACATTTATAGAAATTTCTGTATGATTAAAAACAAAGATTAGAACCTACGATTCTAATCTTTTTTTATTATTATGAATTATGATTATATTAAGTTAAGGAGTTATTTTGAGAGTAGATAGTAATTATATTAATAATCCCAATTATTTTGATGTGTTAATAGTAGGTGCAGGACCTGCTGGTCTTACTGCTGCATTGTATTGTAAAAGAGCAAATTTAAAAGTAGCGTTTTATGAAAAAGAAACACCTGGTGGAAAAGTTGTTAAAACCGGTTTTGTAGAAAACTATCCTGGTTATCCAAATATATCAGGGCCAGACTTAGCTATGTCATTTTTTAAACAAGTATCACAATTAGGTGTCAAATTTCTTTTTGGCAGTGTTGAAAAAATAGATAAAATAGATGGTATTTTCCATGTCAAATCTTCAGATGGAATGATCAGATTTTCTAAAGCAGTTATTATAGCAAGCGGTATGACTGAAAAGAAAATTGGAATTCCAGGTGAAAAAGAATATTATGGAAAAGGTGTTAGTTATTGTGCTATTTGTGATGCTAGTTTATACAAAGAAAGAGAAGTAGCTGTAATAGGTGGTGGAAATACAGCATTAGAAGAATCGCTTTATCTTGCAGACATAGTTTCAAAAGTTTATTTAATTCATAGACGTGAAGGATTTAGAGCAGACAACAGTGTTGTTGATAAGGTGAAAAACAATAATAAAATTGAATTAGTTTTAAATTATGTACCAGTAGAATTTATGTCTAATGACAAAAAAAAGATTACTGCTATAAAAATACAAAATACAAAAACAAATGAAATTAAGGATATC
>JARHZT010000072.1 GCA_029258015.1 Malacoplasma sp.
CTATATTAAATTCATTGTCATATGATTTATCTTTTTCACTTAAAGGGATAAGGTGATGCGCTTCCGTGTAATTATGATTTTCTTTGGTTGTGAATGTAATATGATTTTTGTCAAACTCACATAAATAATTTGCTTTTTTTATAGCACTTTCTGAAATACTTCTATTTCTTTTGCTTCTGTTGATATTCACTCTTTCTGATTCAGCTTGATTTTTTATTTCATCATTTTCTAAAATTTCCAAACTTTCATCATATTCTTTATCTTTATCAAAATTATCCCTTAAATTCTTTTTACTTTTATTAAGTTTATCCAAATCAAATTTTGTTTGATTTTTCATATTCTTTAATTTTTCAACGGTTCTATCTACTCATGAATATATTTCTTCATAGTTATCACAATTATGTTCATTCCCATCTGCATATCAAACATAACTAATTTCTCCCCAAGAACCCATAAGACCTTCATAAGCACTTTGAATCATTTTAATAGTTCTTTGATTTTCGGGAATAACATAGCAATCCTCATATTTGGATTTCATATTATATTTATGAGGATGTTCTTTACTTATCTCATATAATGTTGCATTAGTGTAAAATCCAACTATATAACTTTGGTTATCTCTTTTTGAATGAAAAATCACATCATATCCACTTGAAGAACCATCTTTATCAAAATGCACTCTATTTTTACCAAATCCACCTTTTTTACTATATGTATGAATATATCCATAGCAATATCCATCTATATTTTTAAAGTTAAATCTTTCATGTTGTAGATTTCTTTTTACATTTTTGTCTATTTGATTTTTCTTATCAAAACCATCATATTTTTTATATCAATCAACTTTGCAAAAATTACTTTTCTTCCCACACTGATTACCATTTAACAAATAACTATATTTATTTTAAATTAAATGAATTATTATATTAATAATGAATTATTTTTAATTGGTAATTAATTTATGTCAAAAGATATTTTTATATATGAACTAGATGGTTTATTTGGATTTTGTGACATATCTAAAAAATCATTTATAAAAGCTAACTATAAAGAAGTTAAAGAATTTATAAACAACATTACATGAGTTAAAAAAGATCAATATTGACACTTAATAGATTTAAATGAAAAAATTTTATTAGACAACTCAATAGAACAACTAGTTTTGTTTGAAAAAGAATTCTCTATTATTTTTAAACAAAATAGTTATTTTAAAGTTAATAATTTTACTTATGAAGTAAGTAAAATAAATTGAGAATTTATTGATTTTAATAACTCTTCTTTTTTGTTTAAAGATAATAATAAATATTTTTTCACAGATTTAGAATTTAACATTTTGTTTGAAACTAAATTTGATAATGCGAAAATATTTAATGATGAATTAGCTCCTGTTTTATTAAATGGAAAATGAGGCGTTGTTGATAAACAAGGAAATATAGTTATTGATTTTAAATATGACAATGTTTATCTATATGCTTTTTACTTATTTAAAGTTAATTTAAATGGCGAAGACTTTTTTATAGATAAAAAAGAAAATATTTATTTAAAAGATGTATCAAAAAAGTATTTATTTAGTTCAGAATTTAGTGGGGAAGGAATAGTATTCAAACATAAAGATAAATATGGTTTAATGAATGAATATTTTGAAATTCTTTTTGAAAAAAAAGTTGATGAACTATTAGACTTTAAAGATAGATTTGCAATTTATAAATTAGAAAATAAATTTGGTTTAATTAATTGAATGGGAAAAAAAATAAGCAAACCAATATTTGACAATATCTTTTACTTTACAGATGATTATGCATTTGTAAAAAAAGATAATAAGTACAATTATTTTTGCTTATCTAGTAAAAAATTATTATTTTAAATTAAAGAATTTAAATGCATTGTCATTTATTTTTTTTTGCACTTCATCTAAACTCATATTCTTTAATTCAGCTATTTTATCATATACATATTTAACATAATATGGATAATTTATTTTTCCTCTATATGGCATTGGAGTAAGATATGGTGAATCAGTTTCTGCTAGTAAATAATCTATATTTATTTGTCTAACTGCTTCTTGTAGTTCTTTGGCATTTTTAAATGTTAATATACCAGGTACTGATATCATGCAATTATTTTCTATATAAAATTTTGCTTCATCATAATTTGTTGAAAAACAATGAACAACTTTTTTATAGTCTTTATTTTTTAATATAACTTCTTTCATTTCTTCAAAAGCATTTCTAATATGAAACATTAAAGGTAAATTATATTTCTTTGCTAATTCTATTTGTTTATTTAAAAATTCCAATTGTATTTTGTATTGATTTTTATCATAGTAAAGATCAATACCAATTTCTCCGATAGCAACTATATGTTCTAAATTTTCAGATATTAATTTATCTAATTTATAAAATACATTTTTATCTTCATAATGATTTATAACTTCATTTGGATGAATCCCAACACACGCTTTTAAAACATTATATTTTTTTGTTAATTCAATAGCTTTTTGTGATGATTCTAGACAACAACCTATAACATTTGTTATAGTTTTTTCTTGATTTAATGTTTTTATTACATTTTCTATTTCGCATTCATATTCTTTTTCATTTATATGACTGTGTGTATCATAATACTTGATATCCATAACTATTTACCTAAACAAAAGTTTTTAAACATTTTATCTATAATATCTAAATCTTTTGTCTCTCCTATTAAAGTACAAATCTTTTTATATACTTGAATAATATCTTCTACCAAAACATCAATAGGCATATTATCTTTTGCATTTTTTAAAGATTTTTTTAAAATAATAATTATTTGTTTAATTATAGTAAATTCATTATCTGAACATATGGATAAATTTTTAGCTAAATCAAAATCATTATTATTGAATCTATTTTTAATTTCTACAACTAGTTCATCAATGTCTTTTTTTATTGTAGATATTTTAATCCCATTTATATTTGGATTTGCATCAATATTTAAATCACCTTTATTTTTAACCAATATATAATTTTTATTTTTAATTTTTTCTAAAATTTCTTTTTCATTTTTATCTATTTTTTTAGATGAGTCTATTAGAAATAAAATTAAATCAGCCTTTTTGATTGAGTCATATGTTTTATCTATTCCTATAGTTTCAATTTTGTTTTTAGATTTTCTTATTCCTGCAGTATCAATAATATTAAGTTGTATTCCTTCGAACAAAACAGATTCAGTTATAACATCCCTAGTGGTCCCTTTTATATCAGAAACTATTGCTCTATCTTCTTTTAAAATTGTGTTTAATAAACTAGATTTGCCAACATTAGGTTTTCCTATTATAGCCACATTTATTCCTTTGTATAAATAATTGATTTTTTCATAATCTTTTTTTAGATTATTCAATTTTTCTAGTACATTATTTACAACATCATAATAATCATTAATGGCTATTTGCTCTACATCATCATATTCTGGATAATCTATATTAACTTCTATTTTGCCTATTAGTAAAAACAGTTCTTCCTTGATATTATTTAAAAATTCACTATTATTGTTAATGATTCCATTAGAAGCTAATTCTAAACTTGTTGGTGTTTTAGAAAAAATTAAATTATTAATAGAGTTTGCTTGCCTTAATGTTAATTTATTGTTTAGAAATGCTCTTTTAGTGAATTCGCCATTTTCTGCCAGTCTAGCTCCATATTCTAAAAGCAATTCTAATATTTTATTAGTTATTAAAATTCCTCCATGACAATTAATTTCTATTACATCTTCACCTGTAAAACTTCTGGGTTCAACAAATTTTAAAATTATTACTTCATCTAGTATTTTGTTATTTTCATAAATATATTCTTTAGAAAATGTATATCCTTTTTTTGCAATATCTTTATTGCATAATTTAGATATTAAATTGAACGAATCCTTACCAGAAATTCTAATAATGCTTATAGAAGAATTAATTTTTGGTGTTGCTATTGCTACAATTGTATCTTTCATATTTTATTGTTACTTTCTTTATAATTATTTTTTGTTTTCTAATGAAAAAAAGTCTTTTTCATTAATAATATTTTTTTGTAGAAAATCATGTAAATATTTATCTAATTCTATACCTACATTATCATTTGAAAAAATAGAACATATAAGAAGAATTTCTTTATTAGCAAACTTAACATATTTTGGTTCACACTTAAATCTTGGAATATGATGGTGACCATGGATAACACTAATGATATTCGTCTTCTTAAATATATCGACTATATCATTATTAACACAATCATATCCCCTTC
>JARHZT010000061.1 GCA_029258015.1 Malacoplasma sp.
TGGATTAGAAACAGAAGAAGCTATAGAAAAAATAATTAAAATCTTACAAGAAAAAAATATTGGTAAAAAAACAATTAATTTCAAATTAAAAGATTGATTATTTAGTAGACAAAGATATTGAGGAGAACCATTCCCAGTATTATTTGATGAACAAGGTAATATATTATTAGAAGAAAAACTTCCTTTAGTTTTACCTCATTCAACAAATATAGCACCAAGTGGTGATGGAAGAAGTCCGTTAGCTAATTTAACAGAATGAGTTAATGTTGAGATTGACGGAAAACTATATCAAAGAGAAACCAATACAATGCCTCAATGAGCTGGATCATCATGATATTACTTAGCTTATATTTTAAAAAATGATAATGATGATTATGTACCATTAAACTCACCAGAAGCATATAAATTATTTGAAAGATGATTACCGGTTGATATTTATATTGGTGGGCAAGAGCATGCTGTTTTACATTTATTGTATTCAAGATTCTGACATAAATTTTTATATGATATAAAAGTTGTACCAACTAAAGAACCATTTATGAAGATCATTAACCAAGGAATGATTCTTGGAAGTGATGGAGAAAAAATGAGTAAATCAAAAGGGAATGTAATTAACCCTTCAGATATTGTTGTTTCTCATGGAGCTGATGCATTAAGACTATATATGATGTTTATGGGTCCCATCACTGCATCACTACCTTGAGATGATAACGGAATTGATGGAATGCATAAATGAATCAATCGTGTTTATAGAATGTTTGAAACAAAAAAACTAATTAATGAAAACAACAATGCTGAATTAGAAAAGAAATATAACCAATTTGTTTTCAAAGTAACTAAGTTAATGGATAACTTTGAATTTAATATGGTTATTTCAGAAATGATGATTTTTGTTAATGAATGTTATAAATACGATGAAATATATGTAGAGTTTTTAAAGAACTTCACTATTGTCTTAAGTTGTTTTGCACCATTTATTAGTGAAGAAATAAATGAAGTGTTTTTAAAACATCAAAAATCTATATTTGAAAACTTATGACCAAAATTTGATGAAAATAAGTTAAAAGAAAATAAAATAAAATTACCGATTCAAATTCTTGGTAAAACAAGAGAAGTAATGGAAATAGATATAGAAGATAATGAGGAAGATATTATTAACAAGGCTATGAAACTTGAAAATGTTTCAAAATGACTTGATGGTAAAAGTATTACAAAAACTATATATGTTAAAAATAAAATTTTAAATTTTATTATTAAATAATATAATTATATTTGTTTATTGAATTTAAGGAGCAATTATGGCAGTTAAAAGAAGTGTTAGACTTGAATGTAATGTTTGTCACGAAATCAATTATTTAACATTCAAGAATTCTAAAAAACATCCAGAAAAATTAGAATTGAACAAATTTTGTAATAGATGTAGAAAATCTAATCCTCATAAAGAAACTAAAAAGAAATAGTTGTTTTTAAATATAGGAGGATATATGAATTACAAAACTGATTTAATGAAACATGTTTTAGAAATTAATAATGCTGATGCATTCTTAATGGTTTCTGATACAAACAGATATTGATTATCTGAATTTGAATCTTCATTTGGTTTTGTTTTAGCTACTAAGAATGTCGTTTATTTAATTTTAGATAAAAGATATTATCAAAAAGCACTTGATACGAATGAAAATAAGGCAATAACTATTCAATGTTTTACATCAATGAATATGCTTATTAACTTAATTAAAAAACTTAATATTAAAAAATTAATGGTTGAAAAAGAATATTTCACTTTTAATGATTATTTATTTTTTAAAGATTCTGTTGATTCATTTGTAAATTTTCCAAGTGATATGCTAAGAATACAAAAAACTGAAAAAGAAATAGAATATACACAAAAAGCATGCGATATCGTTTGTAATGCAATGAATTGAATTCAACAGCAAGAATTAATTGGAAAAACTGAAATTGAAGTTGGAAATATGATGACAACTAAAATGTTGGAATTAGGTGCAACTAAAAATTCATTTGATCCAATTGTTGCTAGTGGTATGAATGGTGCTTATCCACACCACAAACCTACACAAAAAATAATTACTAATGATGAATTTGTAACAATAGATTCAGGATGTATTTATAAAGGATATTGTTCTGATTTAACAAGAACATTCCCTTTAGGTACTCCTAATGAAAGATTGATAAGAGCTTATGATACAGTTTACCAATCAAATTACCAAGGTATTTTACAAGCAAAATACAAAATGCTTGGTCAAGATGTTGATAAAATTTGTAGAGATATTATAAGTGATACAGAATTTAAAGATTATTTTGTACATTCTACAGGTCATGGTGTTGGAATTAATGTACATGAATTACCAAATACATCTCCAACTTATGATAAGCCATTAGAAGAAAATTCAATTTGTACTATAGAACCTGGAATTTACATTCCGAATTTAGGTGGAATTAGAATTGAAGATATGATTCTAGTTAAAAAAGATAATACAATTTGTATGACAGATTTAGCAAAGAAATGAGTAGTAAAGAAATAATCAAAGATTATTTCTTTTTTTATTATTATGAAAAAAATTATTAAGATAAAAGAACCTTTAAAAATAAAAAATGATGTAGTGTCTGACTATTTAGTGTTAGGACACTTTAATGTAATCCATAAAGGACATTACAATTTATTTAAAAAACTAAAAAATTTTAGTTTTATGATTTTTGAAAATAATCCTTCAAAACTTTATACAGTTTATAACTTAAATGAAAGAATTGAAAATATTTTAAGATTTAACCCTGCATATATTTATGTATATGATATTTTGAGATTAAATTTAGAAGCAGACGAGTTTATTGAAAATATATTAAAGAAACTAAATTTTAAAAAGATTATAGTTGGATCAGATTTTAGATTTGGTAAAGATAGAAGTGGTGATATTGAATTATTAAAAAAACACTTTGATGTATGCTCTTTTCCAAAAGATGGTTATTCAACTTCTGAAATTGTTAATCTTTTGAAAACGGGAAAAATTGAAGACGCTAATAAAATGTTAGTAAATAACTTTTATTATGAAAATGAAGTAATAAAAGGGAAAATGTTAGCTAGAAAAATATTTAAACCAACAGCTAATATATTAGATAATAAAGCACTAGAAATTATGTCTGGTTCTTATGCTTCTATGGTTAAATATAAAAATAAATTTTATAAAGGAATTACATTCATTGGTATTCCTAAATCTTTTGAAGATAATAAATCAATTGTAGAAACTTATATTTTTGATTTTGATAAAGATATATATGGAGAAAAAATAATAGTTTATCCACTACATTTCATTAGAGAAAATCAAAAATTTAACGATATTAAAGAACTAGAAAAAGTTATTAATGGTGATTTAGAGAATGCGAAAAAGTATTTTGAAACATTTTCTGAAGATGAATTCAAACCATAATTTTTTACCTATTTAAATAAATTGTGTATAAATAAATAATATGAATAATGAAATTAAAAACACATCTAGTGATTTAAATATCAATAATGAAGTGAAGTTAAAAACTAATGATACTTCTAATGATTCAGAAAATAAAATTGAATATAAATTAGAAAATTATACCAAATATAAAATTGTAAAAAGTGGTATAGATTTGAATAGAAATGTAGAAATTAAATGTGAAAACATGAATGTTGAAATAAAGACATTCAAAAATAAAATTCCTATTTTAAAGAATATAAATCTAGAAATAAACACTGGTGAAATTGTTGTTATTTTAGGACCTAGTGGTAGTGGTAAAACAACTCTTTTAAATGCAATTGCTGGAATGGAAAAAATAAGTTCTGGTTCATGTTATGTTAAAAACAAAAATATAGCTAATATTAGTGATAAAGATCTTGTAGATATGAGAAAAAAATATTTAGCATATATTTATCAACGTTATGGATTAATCCCTATTTTAAATTGTTTGGACAATATAAGAATGGGACAAAATCTTGTAAAAAAAGAAAATAGAAAAATCGATTTAGAAGAAATCATAGATATAGTTGGAATAAGAGAAATATTATATAAATTTCCTCATGAAGTATCTGGTGGCCAAAGACAAAGAGTTGCGATAGCTAGAGCAATTGTAAAAGAACCGGATATTATGATTTGTGATGAACCAACAGGGGCATTGGATACAGAAACTTCTAATAAAATAATTGAATTATTCTTAAGAATTAATGAATTATATAAAACAACAATGGTTATTGTTACCCATGATAATTCGTTAGCAAATATAGCAAATAAAATTATAAACATTAGAGATGGATGAATCGAATCTATGGATGTTTATACTAATAAAGAAAGAGATGAAAGATTAAAAAGATCTAGATTTCATCATGATGACTAATATATTAATTTGTATTTGTCATTTATTTTAGTAAACTCAGCATTTATATTAAAGTATTGCTTCATATTTTCTGAAGTTAATACATTATAAGGTTTGTCATGGATAATTTCATTACCATCATCCAATAACAAAATATAATCTGAGATATTATAAGCAATTTCAAGTTCATGTAAAACTAAGATAATAGTTTTATTGAACTTGTTTTTTAATTCTAAGATTAATTCCATTATTTCAATTTGGCTACTAATATCTAAATATGTTAGTGGTTCATCCATTACTATAATTTGTGTATCTTGGATTAAACAAGAAGCAATAACTATTTTTTGTCTTTGTCCTCCTGATAAATCTTCAAATTTTTTATAAAGTAAATCTTCTATTTTTAATAATTTAACTACTTCAAAGATTTTCTCTTTTTCTTTTTTAGACAAAAAACCTAAAAAGTTAGCATAAACATTTCTTGAAAGCTCTAGATAATCATAAACAAGCATTTCGTTATAAATGTTGTTAATTTGAGG
>JARHZT010000065.1 GCA_029258015.1 Malacoplasma sp.
TTATTATTTCTGGTTCAGAAGCACCTAATCAATCTGCTGATAAAATAGCACCACCTGTTAAATCATCATTTATTCATTTATCAATATTAACTTCTATATCTAAATCATTTTGAATATCATCAGATAATTCTTCAAAATTATCAATAACTAATGATTTATCATTATTAATAATTTTACTTATATTGTTTGCATAATCTTTTACACTACTATCTGATGTTGATAAATCTGATATTCATCCAGAAACAAGAATGTTAGTTTTAAATTTAATATGAACTTCTTTATATTCTTCTAATGTTTTTTGATTATTATTTTTCTCTTCAACATTAGTCAAGATATTACTATTATTTTCATCTTGTAATACTGTACTAACAATTGGTAAAGTAACAACTGAACCAATAGTTCCACCTATTGCTAATATCTTGGAATTTTTACCTTTCATACAATTCTCCACTAATTTATTCAAATACAATAAATAAGTATATTTTAAAATTAATAAAAAATAAATTTTTTTAATACATTAGTTTTACTAAATAAAGAAAAAAAGAATACAAGCAAACAAAAGAAAAACACCCCATAGGGGTGTTTATCATCATTTATACATTAGTATATTTTGTGTTTATAAATTATGAGAGTTTTATATGCGGGTATTATTGAGTCTTTGTTATATATGCGTAAAATTATAAAATTTTTCACATTGTTAATATTTAAGTAAATTATTCATTTTATTAGTATTTATTGTTATTCATTAAGAGGTGTAAGTCTTATTGATCAACATTGTTTAAAAAATAAGAAGATTGATTAAATTATTGTTTATTATCAAAAAATTTGATGTAAGTTGAATAAGGGATATGTATTAAAGAATAATTTAATCACTATATAATTTATATGTAAGTATCTTTTTGTATGTAAATTAATCTATACAAAAGATAATATGTATTTGACATTAAGTTTTTGACTGACAATATTTTTAAAATTATTATTTAAAAATATCATTAATATTTGAATAAGTTTATACATGTTTATTAAGCAACTTTTTACAGTAAATTTAGTTATTGTAAATGTGCATATTAAGGATTCAAAAAAATAGATTTTATTTTTTATTTTTATTTTTAGTTTTGTTATACTTCTTGAAAAATATTAAAAAGAAGTTTTTAAAACAAAATAAATTTTCATTTATCTAATTTTAATCACGATATGTTTTAATATCGGGTGAACATATGCAGTGAATATTGAAAAGAGCTTAAGTTAAATTATGTAATATATGTGTCTCTTTTTTATTTCCAGCTACCATTTCTTTTCACACCTTTAGTATATACAAATTCATATATACAAGTAAAGGGTTTTTTTATACATTTTTTCAGTTAAAAAAATATCAATTTTTCTTTGGTATAATATAAGAATATGTTCATTGTCCATGGTGAAAAAAATCATATTTTTTTTGATATATAATATAATAAGACGCTAAAAAAGCCATTCATGAAAATGATGGCTTTTTTTCTTATTTTTACCCGTTTTTTAACATATTTTTAAGTAAATTCATGGTTATATCAGGGTTTGCTTGACCATTTGTATCTTTCATAACCATACCTACAAAAAATTTTTCTACTCTTTCTGGACGGTCATTATATTGATCTAACATCTTTTTATTTTCTAAAAAATATTTTTCTAATATTGGTTTTAAGATATTTAAATCAGTTATTTGTTTGAAATTATTTTCTTCAATAATCTCATTTACTGACTTATTTGTTTCTATTAAAAACTTAATAATTTCTTTTGCTTGCTTACCATTTATCTTATTTTCTTGTAACAAAGTGATGATTTCTGCAATTGAATCAAATTTTTCTAAAGGAAAATCATTAATGTTTTTATTTATTTTAGTTAGTGCACCTATTAATTCAATACACAATCATCTAATAGTTTCACTAGAGTTTTTAACTTTATTATTAATCTTTTCAAATTGTTTATACAAGAAATGATTATCTAATAATAAATTAATGTATTCATTCGATATCTTTTCTTGAACTAATTTATTTTTAATATTTGATAAATCTACATAGTTATTTTCTATTATAGAAGCTATAAAATCATTAGATATTTTTCTAAAGAATATATTTGGTTCAACCATATAGTGGTAATCAACATCAGTTGTTTTTAATCTCATAAATTCTGTTTCTGAAGTTTTATCATTGAATTTTTTAGTACACATTAATATTTGTTCATTTTTCAATGTCTTTTTAACTTGTTCTTCAAATTCAAAGTTTATAGCTTTCTCTACATTGTTGATAGAATTTATATTCTTAATTTCTACTCTAGTTCCAAATTTTGAAGAACCAATTGGCTTAATAGAAATATTAACATCAGCTCTCATAGATCCTTCTTCCATTTTTGCATCAGATATGTTGTTGAATATCAATATCCTTCTAAGTTCTTTTAAAAACAAGGCTGCATCTTTACCATTTCTAATACACGGTTCTGTAACTATTTCTATTAAAGGCATTCCAGATCTATTGTAATCAAGTAAGATTTCGTTATTTTCTATAATTTGTTTTGCTGTATCTTCTTCCAAGTGGATTCTTGTTATTTGAACTTTGTGTCCATTTTCTAACAATATTTCACCTTTTTTACCGATTGGCTTAAACTGTTGAGTTATTTGAAATCCTTTAGGTAGGTCTTGATAGAAGTAATTTTTTCTATCAAAAGCTATATCTTTTGAGATTTCCATACCTAATGCATTTGCAAGTACAATACCTTTTTCAATACACACTTTATTAGGACTTGGCATAATCCCAGGATGTCCTAAATCTATTGGGCTAATATGTGTGTTGATAGTATCATCATGAGAAGATTTAGAAGGAGAAAACATTTTTGTTTTTGAGTTTAAAACAACATGCACTTCAATACCTATTGTTAATTCAAAATTTTGTTTCATTTTAAACTACTCCTTTTATTAATCTATCAATGTGATTTGCTAAAGCTATTAGTTTTTCATCCGAATTTATTTTTCCCATTATATTAATACCCATTGGCATTTCATCGATTTTTCCCATAGGAATCGTAATAGATGGGTATCCTCCAAAGTTCGCTATTTGTAAGTAGTTGTCTACATCACTTGGCGAAACTTTTTTACTAACAACATCTTCCACTTTAGGTGCTATAGTTGCACTTCCAGGCATAATAAAGAAATCATAATTTTCAAATTGTTTTTCTGCCTCATCAACTATTATTT
>JARHZT010000006.1 GCA_029258015.1 Malacoplasma sp.
GCTCCCAGATGGTGCAAAATATCTCAAAAAATAATTTTTAATTTATAATATAATGAATAAAAGTGAGAAAAATAAAGGTTATATCGAATGTTAAATCCAAAATTAGCAAAAGAAATTATATCAAAACACGTAAAATCAACACCAGGTGTTGCTAGTTCATTTAGTGCTTCTGATATTGAAATAGAAACAGACAAAAATAAAAACATAAATGTAAAAATTATGTTAAAGTCTACTAAGTCTATTATTAATATTGTTGAAGTATTAAAAATGCTTCAAAAGCAAATATACTTTGAACTTGAAGACAAGACGGATTTAAAAAATTATGTAATAGATATTATCATCGTAGATTAAAAGGATTAGTGAGATTGTAAGATATGAAAGAAATTGATACTACCATATTGTTTGGAATGTTTGAAAGTGGTTGTAATGAAATAGCCAAGCATTATGAATATATAAATGAATTAAATGTTTTCCCAGTACCAGATGGTGATACTGGAACAAACATGAAGATTACAACTAAATCAGCATTAGAAGCTTCCAAACAAAAAATAACAGCTTCAACATCAATCAAAGAATTTGGAAACATATTTTGTAGACAATTATTAATGAATGCAAGAGGAAATTCTGGAGTAATTTTTTCTCAAATTATTAGAGGTTTTTTTGAACCTATTAAACCTGAAGCTACAATTTTAACAATTGATGAAATAGTTGAATGTTTTAAAGGTGCTAAAGAAAAATCATATAAATCTATTTCAAATCCAATTGAAGGTACAATTCTTACAGTAATTAGAGTTATTTCTGAAGAATTACCAAAACAAGATAATAAAGATTTAAATGATTTATTTAAAAATGTTGTAACAATAGGATTAGATGCATTAAAAACTACACCTGATCTTTTACCTTCATTAAAAGAAGCTAAAGTAGTAGACTCTGGTGGATATGGTTTATGTAAATTCTTAGAAGGTATGTATAACTTCTTAAATGATCCAAATAAAGGTGAAATAAATTTCCAAGCTGCTGAAGAAATTAAAACAGTTGGTCAAGCAATAGATGAAATTTCAAAAACATCTAAAAATACATTTATCCAAAATCAAACTAGATTAGAAATTAATGAAGAAGGATTTGGATACTGTTGTGAATTTATTATTCAAAAAGACTTTATAACTCATGAAGCTCAAGAAGAAAAAATCAAATTTGAATTAAGTAAATTTGAAAAAGAATTATTAAATATTGGTGATTCATTAGTAGTTGTTGATGATTTTGAAATTATTAAGATTCACATTCACTCATTAAAACCATGAATGATTTTAGAAATTGGTCAAAGATATGGTGAGTTTTTAAAAGTTAAAATTGAAAACATGACTCAACAATATTTAGATAACCATCCAGAAATTAGTGCAGATGACTTATTTAATAAATTTAGTCTTTCTGATGATATTAAAATTGTTGCAACATGTCCTTCACGTAAGATAGCAGAATACTTAAAATCAGAATTTAATATTGAACACACTATTATTACTGAAGAAACTGGTAACCCATCTACAAATGAAATCATTAATCAAATAACATCAACAAGATCTAAAAATGTTATTGTGATTACAGATGATTCAAACATTATCTTAAGTGCTGAACAAGCTGTAAACTTTATTTCAAGTAAATATAATATTGTAGTTATTAAATCTAGAAATATAGTTGAATCAATTGGTGCTTGTTTAGTATTTGATCCAAACAAATCATTACTAGAAAATTCTAGAGAAATGAATAGAGCAGTTAGAAAACAAATCTCTGGTATGGTTTCAACATCTGTTAAAACAGCAAGATTTAATGGAGTGCATGTTGAAAAGAATGACTATATTGGAATTACAGATAAAAGAATTGTTGTTTCTGAAAAACAATCTGAGCATGCAGTAATCGGATTGATTAAAGAAATTAAAAGAAAAGCTAAAAAATCTCAATTACTTTACTTAATTTATGGAGACAATGTTACATTAAGAGAAATAAGAAACATTGAAAAATTTGTAAATGAAAATTATGGGATTAAATTTAAAGCAATAGAGGGTAATCAAAAACTGTATAAATACTATGTTGGATTAAACTAGTATTTATCTTTTTTGACTAAAAGGGGGAAATATGGATAAATTACTAATTATAGAGTCACCAAACAAAATCAAAACACTAAGACAATATCTTGGTAATGAATTTGAAATAATTGCCACTATTGGTCATATTAGAGACCTATCACAATTCGGGATGGGTTTTTCATCTGATTTTGAACCAAAGTGAGTTATACCAGATGGTAAAAAAACTAAAGGTGAAACTAGTAAAAAAGAAATCATAGACAATATTAAAAAAGAAGCTGCAAAAGCTAAAGAAATATACATAGCAACCGACCCTGATCGTGAAGGAGAAGCGATTGCATGACATGTCTATGAAATACTTAGTGAGCAAGATAAACAAAAATGTAAAAGAGTTACATTTAATGAGATTACAAAAAATGCAGTTTTAGAATCTTTTGAAAATAAAAGAGATATAGATATAAATTGAGTACATTCTCAATTTGCTAGAAGAATTATTGATAGATTGATTGGGTTTAAACTATCTAAATTAATGCAAAGTAAACTTAAAGCAGATTCTGCTGGAAGAGTACAATCTGTAGCATTAAAATTCATTGAAGATAGAGAAAAAGAAATTAATAATTTTAAAGCTGAATTTTGATGAACTATTGATACAGTTTTAGAAGATAAAAATGAATTGATTTTAAAAGCAATATCAAATAATTTTACAGATATTAAATTATCTGAAAAATCATATTCTACAGGTGTAAACTTTTTAAGTAATGAAGATGCTAAAAAAGTAATAGATAGTTTAAGTAATGAATTTACAGTTAAAGAAATCGAAGAACCATCATATTATTCAACTTCTTCTAAACCACCATATAAAACATCAACACTTCAACAAGATGCAATTAATAAATTAGGATGATCTTCTAAAAAAACTACATTAGTAGCACAAAGGTTGTATGAAGGTATTGATGTAGATGGAAAACAAATTGCATTAATCTCATATCCTAGAACTGATAGTTTAAGATTGTCTCAATCATTTGTAACACCTTCATTAAAATTCATTAGTGAAGTTTATGGAAATGAATATATTGGAAATTATGAAAATAAAAAATCTAAAAAGAATGAAAATATTCAAGATGCTCATGAAGCAATTAGACCTATTGATCCATATTTAACTCCGGCTAGTTTAAAAAGTAAAATTAGTAAAGATGACTGAGCTTTATATCAATTAATTTATAATAGAGCAGTTGCATCATTAATGAGTCCTGCTAAATTTAAAAAAGTAACTATTAAGTTTGATAACAATGATAATGAATTTTACACATTCTCAAGAGAGTGTACATTCTTAGGATTTAAAAAACTTTATACTGACAATGAAGATAATGATGATGACAAACTAATCGATTTATCTAAATATCAAATTGGTACAAAAATAGCATCAAAATCATTAGAAATAAAAGAACATGAAACTTCACCACCTCAAAGATATACACAAGCAAGTTTAATTGCTGAATTAGAAAAAGCAGGTGTTGGAAGACCATCAACATATAATACAATGGCAAATGTTTCTTTAGATAGAGGATATGCTATTGTAGATAAAAAAGCATTTGTAATGACAGATATTGGAAAAGCAGTAGCAGAACAATTAGATAAATATTTCCCAACTATTATAAATAAAGATTTTACAAGAGAAATGGAAGAACATTTAGATAGTATTGCTGCTGGTAATGAAGAATGAAAAACATGAATTTATAAGTTTGAACCATTATTCAATGATAACTTACAAAATGCATATGAAAAGATGGAAAAAATTGCTGATGAACAAGTTGGAAGAGACTGTCCAACATGTAGTAAACCATTAGTTTATAAAAGAGCTAAAAAAGGTGGTTCTAAATTTATTGGGTGTTCTGGATATCCAGATTGTAAACACATTGAACCATTAGAACAACCAAAAGTTTTAGAAGATAAATGTCCAGAATGTGGTTCAGAGCTACTAATGAGAAAATCTAAAAAAGGAAGTTTATTTGTAGGGTGCAAGGGTTTTCCTAAATGTAACTACATAATGAGTGATAAGTTATATGAGAAATATAAAACTGATTATCCAGGTCAAGAACTTCCAAAACAAGATAAATTAGATGAATATAAAAAAGAAGCTAATATTAGAAAGTTTAGTAAAAAAAAGGATAAATCTTAATTTCATTACAAAAAAACATTGAGACATTTGTCTTCAATGTTTTTTATTTTCTAGATTTTTTCATATTAATTTCAACACTAGAATTCATACTTTTAAAGGAATATAATTAAAAATATTTAAAGAAAATGAGATTGAGTCGAGAGAAAATATGAAAAAGATTCCATTATTGAAAAAAGTATTACGATGTAGTGCGGTTGTAGCAATAGGTTTGACTATACCTTTAACAGCAATAGCATGTACTTTTGATGTGGCAGGTGTTTTAGGATCATCAGATACAAACCAAGATGTTTTAAATACTAATAAAATTGATGCTGATATTTTAGCTATCAATAGTTTCTTTGGAAATAAAGTAAATGAAGATTTTGTTAATAATCATAAAGAAGATATTAATAATGAAACAGGTTTTATAAATGAAGATAAACTTGAATCATTATTGAGTGATAACTTTGGTTTTAAACAAAATATTGTTTCAGAAGTTGAAAGTGTAAGACTTAAATTTGCTGAAAATACAAATAAGGATAACAATAATACAAAACAAGATTTTGATATTGAAATCAAATTAAAAGAAATCAATACAATTGATAGTAAGTTAAAAAATGTATGAAATAATACTAACATTGACAATGTTATTATTTCAGAAGATAAATTAACACTAACAATTACTTCTGTTAAAACTGATATTCAATTAGAAAAAGTTGTTTTATCTAATGATCAATTAGCAACAATAAAGAAAACTATTAATGATTACACATCAAAAATATTTGATGCTACAGATCTTAATTATTATTCAAAAACTTTAAAAGATAATATTAACAATGATAGTAATTTATCTGCAATATTTAACAACAATAAAGCACTTAATGCTGAAATCAAATTAAACACAGTTGGTAGCAAAAATAAAACTATGAATGTTACTGTAAAATTAAACTTTAACTCTAATGTTGATTTTCAATTAGATTTAAATAGTTCAGTAACAACTGGTATTTATAAAGGTCAATTAATATTTGCTAACTGTGATATTGATGTATATGAATCTGTATTATTAAATAGTGAAATACTTGAAAACATAAAATCCATTATAAGAAATGATGTATCAAATATAAATTCACTTATTAATGTTGCTGAAAAGACAAAAGAAATTAAAGATAAATTAAATAGCATAAATGAAATTAATAATAAAGTTGCAAATATTAATTTTAGTATTAATTCAAATGCTAGAACAATTAAAAGAGAAACTATAGATGTAATCATTACATTTAAAGGTACAATAAAACATAAAAATTTAGCAAGTGAAACTGTGTGTTTTGATGCTAATAAATTAAGATTAAAAAAAATATCGACTAATGCTATTAAAGAAGTTATATTAAGTAATGAAGAAGTTAATTCTATTAAAAATGAAATTCAACTTATTGTTAAGAAAACAATAAATGATGATTTAAAAGACTATACATATCAAGCAGAACTTGCTAAAGCTAGAATTAAAAGTAAATTAAATCATACTTCAACTATTTCAAATATTATTAAAAATGTAAGAATTTTTAAAAATAACACAGAAACAAGAACTAATGAATTATTGGGAGATGAATTCCAAACTGTATCTATAGAAGTTACATTTGAATTTAATGTTCAAATATCTAATGCTATAAATGTTGAAGCTAAAGCTAATGGAAATAAATTAACATTTTCTAAAGTTGAAACTGGTGTAGCAAACTACATTAACTTTGATTTAAACACTGTTAATACTATTAAAAATATTTTAACTAAACATGTAAAAGAAGTTAATAAAGCAAACCTTGTTGCTAAGCAAGAAGTTATTTCATTAGAATTAAAATCAGTTGAAAAAATTAAAAACTATATAAGCAATGTATCTATTAAATTAGAAAGTGATCAAGTAGCTTGAAAATCATTAAATGAAAAATCATTTGAAAATGCTAGTGTTTTAATAGAATTTACTAAAAAAGTAAAATCATTTAGTAATTTTGAAAATGTTGAACTAGTTGATGGAACAAATATTATGAAAGTAAGTAATCTTATTTCGAATGAATTAAAATCTATAACTTTAAATGACGAAGATCTAGTTAATATTAAATATTACATAGGAACTGAAATAGCTAATATTGTTAAAGAGAACACTACTCTTGATGAAGCAAAAGTAATTGAAAACAAAATTCAAGGTGTATTAAATAAACATTTAAATGGATTTATTACAAATGTTAAATTAGTTAAAATTCCATCAGAAACTCAAGCATGAGCTACTATAAAATACTTTTCACTTGATGTTAAAGTAACTTATAATGAAAAAATAACATTGAATTCAAATGTTACTAATAATAGTAGATATGTAGTTAATAAAGAAATTAAAGAAATAACATTCAAATCATTACGTACCGATATTGCTGATGTAGTTACATTAGAACAAGTTAATATCGATAAAATGGATGAAATCATAAAAGAACAAGTTAAAAAAATAAATAATAATTCAACTAAAGAACAAATTGAAAATATAAGACAAGAAACACTTAAGCAATTAAGTCAATCAGGAATGGAATACTTAAAAGGTTTAATAGAAGATATTCAAATATCTCAAAATATGAAAGTATTAAAATCTAAAGGTAATAGATTAAACATGGATTTAAATAATACTAAAATTGGAGTAAATGTAAAAGTTGTTTTTAAAGGCAAAACTATTGCATTTAGAGAAAATAGTAAATTAAAAGTAAATATGACTATGCTTGATAATGCAATTATTATTCACAACGTAGAAACAAGCGCTAAATTCATAGGGGAAAATCCTTTTAGAAAATAAAAAATAAATCATATTTTTAAATTTTCTAATAACTATTAATAATAGCAAATATTCTAATAAATATAAGGAATAGTACTTGCGAAAAGATGTAATTTTCATAAAAAAGAAATACAAAATAAAACAATACTCAAAAAAGTTGTTTTATTTTGTATTTTTATTTTAAAAACTATTGAAAAACCATAAAATAAGTGTAATATTTTAAATTTGTATAGATATTGTTGATTATGGAAAAGATATTAATTTATAAGTACTGAATGGGTCCAGTAGAAGAAAGAGAAATAATTGAAAAACAAGTTAGAAAATTCAATAGACATTCTGAACATTTTAGAATGGTTATATGTCCTACTATAGAAGAACATGATTATTTGTTTGAAAATAACTGATATTATAGAGAAAAATTTTTAGAACATGATTTAGTTGAAGTTGAAAATATATTTAAGTTTTGAATATCTAGTAAAAAAACTAATTTTATATTTATAGATTCTTCAATTGAATTTAAAGAAGAAAATTTATACAAATTATTTTTAAGATGTAGAAATGAAAATAAAAATTGTTTTATTTTCAAATCATACAGAATATTATATACAGGATTTTTTATTATTATAAATGCTACATCAATCATGCATAAATGCTATGTGTTTTATAGTAATAATAATTTACTAAACTCAAGTATTACACTTACAAAGTTTATGAAAAAAGAAAAGAAGATAAGAAATTGTAAGATATATGATAATAAATATGCATTATTTTACAATATAGGGTTTTTAAACTTCAATACTAATGATTATGAAGTATTAAAGTTAAACCCTGCATTATCGATAAATAAAAAAGAAAATCACAAGTACTGATCTAAAAAGATTAAGTTTTTTAAAATGACTAATATGAGAGATTACATATTTTTAAATATGCCTTTATTTTTTCAAAAAATGTTTTTAAAAATAATAGATTAATGATTCAAATATTTAAAAATACCTTCTTTTATTATTAGAATTAATATATTAAAGGTTTAATAAAAGATGATGAATAAATTCTTAGAATTATTTAGAAGTGAAAAAATAGATATTAATGTAGACTATAAAGATCTGAAAAGACAAGGTTTAAAAGTAGTTAGTAAAAAGAAATTCAGTAAATTCTTATACCAATATGGAAAAACTAGAGTATTAGATGGATATGCCAGTGTTTTAAAAGACAAAGATGGATTTTATATTAATGGTGTATCGACATCTCAATTAATTAAACTAGTTAATTTTGATCATTACATTGGAAACTACATCTTAAAGTATCTATTAGATTTTGAGCAACGTTTTAGCACTGTTTTAATTAATACAATTTTAAAAAGAAATAATCTTAGTGAAGATTATGTATTAACAGAAGAAAATTGTGAATGATTAGTATTTAAATCATTTGATGAAAAAAATGATTTTTTTAGAAATATATTTCAAAATGTGGAAAGTTCAAACTTTTTAAGAAAATATGATGATAAAACTAAAATTCCATTAATTGCAATGTCAATGTCATGAACTTTTTTTAATATCATAACTTTATTTGAAGTTGTAGATATTGACACTCAATTAAAAGTTATTGAAGGATTAGGTTTAGAAAACTGAAATATTGATGTATTTAAAAGTATGCTTCATATTATTAGAAGATTAAGAAATACAATTTCTCATAATGACTTTTTAATTGACTCTAAATTTGAAATCTATAAAAGTTTGATTAAAAAAGCTAAATTAAGAGAAGATAAAACCTTTTTCTTTATTTATGATGTTTGTAAATTATTAGACATGGTATATCCTACTAAAATAGGAATAAACAATGAATTGATAAAAATTGTTAATAAACAAAGATTTAGTAAAACTGTAAAAGCAAAAGTTTTAAGTTTATTGGGTGTTAGTTTAGAAGAACAAAGAAATAATGAGAATAAAGAAAACCAACAAAATCAAAGCAGAAATAATTATAAAAAACAAAAGATGTGGGATAAGAAAAATGAAATTCAAGATTAATCACTTTAACATAAATGTAACAAACTTAGAAAACTCAATTAAGTTTTATAAAGATAATTTAGGATTAGAAATTTTAAGAGAGAAAAAACATCCTGAAAATAAATATCATATAGTTCATTTAACTGATGAAGAAAGAAAAATAACTATTGAATTAACATGACTTAAAGATAAAGTTGGTAAATATAATTTAGGAGATAATGAAATTCATATTGGATTAACAACTGATAACTTTGATGAAGCATATCAAATGCATAAAAATAACAATGTTATTATTTATGAAAATCCTGACATGGGTATCTACTTTATTGGTGATCCAGATGGATATTGAATAGAAATCTTAAAAGAAAAAAAATAAGGTTATGACTAAATATTTAAACAATAGCACTTTTAAAATTTTTTGATATACGCCATCAACGTATTTAATTAAAAAAATATTGAAAAACTCTATTTACTTTGTAATTTTTTCATTTTTAAATGTAATATTTCCTATTGTGATATGTTTAATCTCAGCTAATATGGCAAAAGATGGAGCATATGCTGCAATGGGAATTGGTTATGTAACAACATTTTTAATGGCATTTTCACAAGTAGGATTTAGTTTTGCAATATTTTCAAGTATTTTTTATTTTAAGTTTTTAAATAATAGAGCTCAAAAATTGATTAATCATCAATATGATTTAGTATATGACACAATATTTTTAGCATTAATCTATGGAACTATTATTACACCTATATATGTTGCATCATCATATGTTTATACAAAATATGCTAGTGCTCACTATAATACAATTGATTCATTAGAGTATGCATATGATTTTATATATAGTTCAGCACCATATGTATTTTTAATAACTGTTTTATATACGTTTATAATGCTAATTAACCTTAAAAAAGGTCAATTAAATGCAACTATTCATTTAATATTTGCATTTGGTTTAATGACACTTTTAAGTTACTTATTGGGAACATTTACCGATTTAAAAGGAATGGGTGTAGGATTAGGAATAAGTATTGGTGCAATCATTTGTATTTCAACAACATTCTATCATTGTTATCAATTCACAGATCTTTTTAAAAACATTCATTTTAGAATTAGAAAACATTATGTATTTTTAATCTTTTCATTTACTTGAAAACAAGCATTAATAACATTAAGTATTCAAGTATTTAAAGGATGTGCATTATTACTATTGAATTATCAAATCCCAGATGCATTAGTTGATTCTGTGCCATTAGATTATCAAATGTCTAGAATGATTTGATACAATATGATGTATTTTATACCTTTTGTGTTTTTAGGATTTGCTGATTCTATTTATTTCTTTTTTATTAAAGAAACAGATAGAAAGTGAAATGAAGCAAATATTAATTTAGTAATGATATTTATAGGATTTATTATTCTTTTAATAACAATAGCATTAGTTGTTATTGGAAATGAAATGGTTAAAGGATTATCAAAAGTCTATACCTTTAGACAAGACAAGAGTTATGATGATGCTTTAATTATTGATAACTTAAAAAATATTGGTGCATCTAAAATAATTGAAATTTTAAAAGAAATCAATACAATTGATGACAAAATAAAACAATTGTTAATAAAGATATTAGAAAAAAATCCGGATTATGTAATTAAAGATGAATTAATTCAAAAAATATTATTATCTAAATTTAATTCATTTTCTAGTGAAAATATTGAAAAACTATTAATATTTCCAAAATCATTTACATACTTTTATTTAGCATCATATTGTATTTTATATCCATTAGGACAATACATGAATGCATTTAATTTATCACTTAGAAATAAAGATCCAAATGCCATATTATTAGTTATTGCACAAGCTGTTGCTATTTTATTTGTTGTAGAATTTGGAATTAATTTTCAAACAACACCTAAATTCTATTTAATGGAAGCTTGATCATTTCCATTACTAATAATTGGTATTGTTGCATTGATTTATTTATCATTTAAATCTTTCTTGGGAATAAGTGCTTATCAAAAAAAGAATTTTATAATTAAAAATATGGAATCTAGAAAATAATTCCATATTTTTTATTTTTTTCATTATTTTGTGATAGTACCTAAAAAAATGATTTAAAAAAATATATAATATATTATGTAAATAAAAACATAGAGTGGACAAAGATGGTTAAAGTATTCGTTAAAACAAATTGTTTAGGGAGTCAAAAGGCTGAAAACTTATTAAAGAAATTGGAAGTTTATTATGACAGATTCAACTTGTCTTACCAACCAATATCTGAAGAAGAACTTTTTAAAATGATTAAGTTAGCTGGTAGTGCTTTTGAATTAATAAATTTAAATTCACAATATTTTATTGATAATCCTTTAGTTAAAGAAAGAATTGGTAGCATGACTATTAAAGAACTTGTAACATTAATTGGAAAAAATCCAGATATATTGACTTTTCCAATAGCAATTCAAGATGATGCTAAAAAAATTGAAAAGGTATTATTAATTGGGTTTGTAGAAAGTGAATGAGAAAGATTAACAAGAGAACCAGAACCAGTAGCATATTATTCAAATATCAATAAGACATTCAATTTTAAAAGTTGTTGCTTTTATGATGAAGCATTACTTGATGATATTAATTTAATAGCTAAATAAAAATATGAAATATTATTGGTTAATTGATAATGGTTCAAACAAAGCTGAATCATTAAAAAAAATACTATTAAACATAATACCAAAAGATTGAATTCAAGATTTTGATAAATCTGAATTCATTTTTGTTATAGGTGGGGATGGAACTTTTTTAAGAAATAAAAAATATTACAAAAATAAGAAGATAATAGCAATCAATGGTGGGAACCTAGGTTTTTATTCTTATTTTTCAAGAAGTAATATCAAAGACATCATCCACAAAATTGAAAATGAAAAAAATTTTATAAAAACATCTGAAATTCAAATTGAATGCAATCAAAAAAAATATTCAGCATTAAATGAGGTTTTGATTAGAAGTAATAAAGTTTTACAAACCAAAGTATATTTAGATTCGATATTATTACAAAACTTTAAAGGAAGTGGTTTAATGTTTGCAACACAACATGGATCAACAGCTCATTCTAAAAATGCTAATGGAGCAATTATTGGTCCTAATTTAAAAGTGTTTCAATTATTAGAAATAGAACCACTTACTCAAAAAAAATACAACTCACTTCATTCTTCATTAATACTAGAATCTAGTACAACTATTAAATTAAAATCAAAGGTTAACAATGAAGCAATGATTATAATTGATGGTGAAGTTGTAGATGAAATATTTAATAATGAATGTGTAATAAAAATGGTTGAAAGTGACTTTTTGATGTTTAAACCAGATACTAAAAAAGAATATTGAAGTAAAATTAGAAGATCATTTATAAGGGATTAGAAATGAAAAAAACAACATGATATTATATTTGTACTTTTGGAATAGGTTATTTAATAGCTAAAAAGAAAGCTAAAAAGAAAGCAACAGAAGTTAATAAAGAATTAACAGTTTCTGAAAAAGTACCATTTGAAGTACAAAAGTTTATAGATGCAATTGGTGGTAAAGAAAACTATATAGAAAATACTGCTACAATTAACTCTATAAAAATTAAAGTTAAAGACGTAAATAAGGTTAATAAAGAAGAAATTAAAAAAATAGGTGCTAAAGGAATAATGGTTGGTCAAGACAACATAACATGTTTGTTTGGAGATTATTCTAAAAAACTTTCAGAACTAATAAATAAACACATTTAAAAAAATAGTAGTCAATCTACTATTTTTTTAATTTCTCTTAATTTAAATTAATTTTTATTAATGATTAATAAATTAATGCTTATCAAATTACCAATATTATATGTCTTGTATATAGTTAAATAAATTTTGTATATTATGGAGAAGACATGAAAAAATTTTCAAAAAAATTTAAATTGATTTCGAGTATAGTTGCAGCAAGTAGTTTTGCAGTTGTATCGCCTTTAATTGTTACAGCATGTAACCCACAAACAATAGAACAAGGATCACAAGTAATTACACCAGAAAACTTACGTATAGCATCTTTTAACATTTCATTTGCTGTTGATGGTGAAGCTGAAACTGGTGGACCAGATTATTATGCTAGATGAAAAAAATATTTTAGTTACACAAGAGAACAACAAGACAAGATATTAGCAGATTGAGTAGCTGTTGGTTCTCCAAAAGTTGAAAAAGGACAAAACCCAGATATAGATACAGATAACACAAGAATAGCTCACAGAATTGCTCAAATAAGAAATATTGCAGCATCAATCCAATATAAAAATCCAGATATTATTCTATTAAATGAATTTAATACTAATGGATATAATGATAAAGAATTAATGATTTTATTTAGTAATAACTATTTATCTCATTCTCAAACATATGATGGGGTTTTAGGAACAAAGACAACAAAACCTATTCATTTTCCTTATATGGAAGCATATGCTACAAATACAGGTTTATTGGCTGTTGATGAGAACGGTAATGGAATGGACTTAGATAATGATGGTTATGTAGGAAAACAAGCGGCTAATGATATCCATGGTGGGGTTGATGCTAAAGGAAATCCTATTGTTATCCGTAAAGGGCAAGTTTATATTGAAAAAGGTACTTATAATGGTGAAAACAAACATAAAAACAAGCCTATTTATGAATATGAACCAGATGATACCTTTGGATTTGGGTACTATCATGGTCATTATGCATTTGGTGTAATGTCTAAATATCCATTAGATTTTCAAAATCAAAGAACATTCCAAACATTTAAATTAAAAGATATGCCTGCTGCTCAAATATATAAAGCAAAAGTTGATAAAAGAATAATGGATAATAATGGGACAACTATTACAAAGAAATTTTATGATGGTGTTGAAAATTCAGGTAAAGAAGGAGATGCTAGAAAACACTTAAATGTTGGTGACAACTGATATAACGATACTGAATGAAATAATTTTAGAATGTCTTCAAAAAATCATGTGGATTTACCAGTTAAAATAGGTAGCAAAACAATTCATTTATTATTAAGTCACCCAACACCTGCAGCATTTGATAAGGCTTCTCCAGCAAATATTTTAAGAAATAGAGCAGAAATTGATTTCTGAAGATACTATGTAGATCCAACAATGAATAATGAACTTTATGATGATAATGGTATTAAAGGTGGTATTGATGGATCTAAAGATGATTTTGTAATTCTTGGTGATTTAAACGCAGATGCATTAGTTGGTGATGATGATAACAAATTAGGAAGTACAACAGATAATAATGCTAACCACCCAACTGCTTACAACCAAAAAATCGGTATTGAAGCATTAGCAAGTAGTAATTTTGTAAACACTGAATATACAATAGGTAGTAAAATTCCTGTTTCAAATGGTGCTGCTAAATACAAAAATCCTATTTCTCCAAATCATTGAGCTGGTACTCACCCAAAAGCAGAAATTAGAACAGCTGTTTTTGGAAATAAGCCAGATTGAGCAATTCCTTCAAGAAATCTAAATGTAATTGATGGAGCTGTATTTTGAGATCATGAAGATGAAGAAGCATATAAATTATTTGTTGATGAAAGACTTGGAAAATATGGTGATTCAAAAGAAGTAACTTCAGATCATAGAATGATATATTTAGATATAAAACTTAAATAATAATTTAATTAAATTCTTAGTAAATAGCACTGTCAAATAATGATGGTGCTATTTATATTTTTTATAAATAAAAGATATTAATTTTTTTATTTATAAAAGTTATCAGAAATATTAATGTTTGCAATATAAAGAATGAAAACTATAATAAAGATATAAGGGAGGGGTTATGAAAATAGTCAAAGATAATAAAATATCTAAAAGAAAATTAAAAACAAGAAAATTTTCATTGCTTTTATTGGCACCAATTTTAGGTATAACTTCTTTAAGTGTTGCGGGTTGTTTTAGCAATTATCAAAAATCTGATAATGTATTAGATCCAAGTATTGATAATGATGTATTAGATAAACCAAATAATAATAATGAAGAAAAAGATGAATCTAAAAATGATTCATTACCTTTAACACCATTACAACCAGCAACTCCTGTTGAACCTGAAAAAGAACCAGATGTTCCGTTGACACCATTATTACCTCCTATAATCAATAATCAAAAACCTGTTATTCCACAACCACCAATTAAAGATGATAAAGATAATATGGACTCTGATGTTTCATTAATGGAATTTAAAGTTAAAGTTACAAGAACATCAGGTTTTATGTTTAACGACAATAATAGACCATACTTTTTTATATACAATAGTAAAGGTCAAAAAATAGATATAAAAAGTATTTTTGATACTAGTATGGGTATTTCTGATTCAGATGATGGAGAAAAAGATGGATATTTATCATTTTCATTACCAGAAAATGATACATATACTATTAAAATTGCAAAAGAAGGCTGAGGATTTCAAGCAAAAACATATAGATATCCAGAAGAAGTTAAAGTAAATAAGCTAAATCCTATTGCGGATTTTATATTTGAACCAATAATAGAAGAATCACCAAAAGAAGGTTTTTATAACAAAGAAGATGTAGTTCATGAATTTGAATTTAAAACTGATGTTTTAAATAATCCTATATCATTAAAAACAAACAAAGAAAATGGAAAGATGACCATTTTAATGTATATGAGAACAAAATGTCCATATTCATTAAGAACTCTTAATGCACTTTATCAATCTATATATTTAGATGAATTAAATCAAACAACAAATGAAAAAGCATCTAAAGTTCAAGTGTTATGTTTTAGTAATGCAGATTCAATAAATTCATTAGAAACTTTTCAAAAAGAAAGATTCCCAGAATTCCATTTTATACACGACCCAAACAACATAATGGTTGATCAATTTTTTCCAAATAATCGTGGATACCCAAGGATGGCGGTATTAGATTATGAAGGTGTTTATATTAGAGGTATTACAGGCGAAGTGGGAAAACATACTTTTGATAGCATAATTCCAAAATATGCAAAATAAATAAACAAAAAATTGTAATTTATATTACATTTTTTTGTTGTAAATATTGATGTTTTATTAATATTTTTTAATTTAAATAAAACATATATTTTAAAAAAAGGATAAATCTTTTTGTGTGTTTATTTCACTACTTAGATTAAAAAATGATGTTAAAAAATACTGTATAACAATATAAAATAAATTAAAAAAATAACTCATAAATGAGTTATTTTTTATTAAATTAATGTTTTTAAAGGATTACTATCCATAATCTATTTTATTTTATTAACTAATTAAATCAAATGTAAATTTTAGTTGTGTGCATATAAAGAAAACATATACAAATATTTATTAAAAAAACTTTCTACATGATAGAAAGTTTTATATATTAAAATAAATTTCCTCTTGGACTAACATTATTTGTCATATCCATTTTTACAATTTCTGTTAATTTGTTTACTTTTGATAATAAAACAAATGCAACTGGTAGTGGACAAAGCAACATTAAAAAACCTAACATTTTTATATTTGAAATATCATCACTATATTTTTCTGAACCAACAATTGGTAAGTTAATTGCTTCATAGAAAACTAGTCCTGTTGAAATTGCTAATGTGATTAATGCAATAAATAACAATGCTAAACCACTTGATAGCATCAAGATACGTTTAATTATATAGTTATCACTAGTGAAATTTATAGATTGAGGAATAGCAAACAGTATAAACATACCTATTAGTGCAACCATTGATGAGACAATAGATATATATATTAACAATTTACATTTATTTTTTAAACTTCTTAAATCAATTAACATACCAATAACCTCCTTGTATTAAATATATCAAATCATTAATTTATGCTTTTAGTATATGGTCTTAAAAATTTGTATTTAAAAAAAGATTAGATAAAAAAAATAATCACAATTAAAATAATTTAATTGTGATTTATAGTTGACAAATTGAATTTGTCTTGTAATATCTTGTAAAGATATTATATATCAAAATATTAAAATTTATATAGTAAAATTTATTTATTAATTTTTTATAAGTTCTTTTATTTAATACAAAGAGGAAAATATGGCTAAAAGTATAATACTAATATGTGAAGAGTGTTTAGCTAGAAATTATAGAACACAAACAAATGAAGCTAGAAAAGAAAGACTAACACTTAATAAATATTGCCCATCATGCAATAAAAAAACTATTCACAAAGAAACAAGATAAAAATCTTGTTTTTTTATTATCCTATTGATTTATATATATATCTATTGGAAAATTAATATTGGTAGTTTAAATAAGGAAAATTATGAATGATATTTTATTTAGGTTAGATAAAGTTAAAAGCTGATCTAGAAACTTTATCTTGGCTCTTGGAATAGAAATTTTAGCATTAGTAATAATATATATTATTTTTGTTTCTAAACTTCTAACTGGAGGAAGTAATGTTACACCTGGTGAACCTTTCCCTGGTGATATATTAATAATTTGGATGATGCTTCCAATAATTGGAATAATAATAGGAATATTTGTTCTTATTGCTTGAATAATACTTGTATGTAATTTATTTGGTGTAGCATCAATTACTAATCTTCCAAATTATGAAAAGGATATAAAGAATTTTAAATTATATGGAATTTTAGCAATCTTTGCTCCTTTTATAATGTCTTTTGTGGTATTTCAAAGATCATTAGAATTAATTGAAAGAATTGAATATGCTATGGATGAAAGAAAAAGAAGTAGACACCAAGAACTGAGAGAAAACAATAATCATCAAGATCATGATGACATGTATGAATAAAAAATATTGGGAAAAAAATGGATATTATAAGAAATTTAAATGAAGTAAAAAAATATACTAAATACTATTTAGTTTGTCAGGTTATATCATTAGCAATTGCAATTGCTTATTTTATTGTGTTGTCTGTATCATTAGAAAACTCATCGCAAACCGGAAGGTTTTCATTAGTGGGATCTTCAACCTTGGTAGGGGCATTAATAATTATTTCGATTGTATGTTTTGTATTCTGAATTATGATATTAATTAGAGTATTTAATATTAATGGACACAATCTTGGAATGTATAAAGAGGATTTAACAACCATTAAGATATTTGCAGGAATCTCTATTTTGATTCCATTTATTATGGCTATTTTAATATATGTAAAAACAAATAGTATGGTTACATCAATTCAAAATGACCCAAACTTTAGTGAAGATATGGGAAGTTATAGAGATCAAAATGGACAATATCAAAACAAAGATAGATACCATGCTCCTTCAAGAAATGATGAAAACAAAAGAAGAGATGAATAACCAAGATAATACAAATAATTTGTGTATATAAATTCAATAACAACAGTAATGTTGTTATTTTTTCTTTTATTAAAATCAAAATTTTTAAATAATCAATTACTATTAAATAGATTAATTTTTAAAACTAATAATGATAAAAAGGGGTTTTTTAATTTTTTTAATTAAAAAATATAAAAATTAATCAGATTAAAATGAAAAAAAATAAAAAATGCTGTATATATAAGTTGAGGGTATTTTAGAGAGTTTATTGGAGGATTTAAATAATATGGATAATATTATGCTTAAAGCGGTCGATCACGGACAAATTTATGGACTTGTTTTATTATCTGAATTTTTAGGAACAGCATTACTTATTTTATTGGGTAATGGTGTTTGTGCTGCTACGTCTTATTCAAAGATGTTTGCAAATAAGTCAGGTAAATGAATATGTATAGCCTTTGGATGAGGTTTAGCAGTGTTTTTAGGAGCGCTACTTGGTACTTCATTGGGAGGTCCTGGTCATCTTAACCCGGCCGTAACTATTATGGATGTTATATCAACTGCTGGTAAATCGACTATCCCAGACACATCGTTTTATTACCACGGTTCAAAAGCTTTAAATGTATCACTTCAAGGTTCATTTGCTATTACATTTATTTTGTTCTTAATTATGCAAATGGCTGGTGCTATGTTTGGGCAAATGGTTATAAACTTTATGAACACTAAGTTTATAAAAGATTCTGAAAATGATATTTTTACATTAAGAGGTGCTCATTGTACTGCTCCTGCTTATAGTAACAAAGAAGATAAAGCTACAATCTACAACTTTACTTATGAATTTGTAGGTACACTAGTGCTTGTTGGACTTATCTTAGCATTTGGTCACTCAAATGTTACAGGTGGTGTTAGTCTTGGAGCTGTTAGTGGAATTCCGGTTACATTCTTAATCATTTCAATCGGTCTATCATTAGGTTCTGCTACAGGTTATGCAATTAACCCAGTTAGAGACTTAGGACCAAGAATCATTTTTGCTACTATGATTAAAAAAATGAGAAGAGAAAGCTATGAAATAGATGCTGCTAACTGAGGATATGCATGAGTTCCTGTTGTAGCTCCTATGTTAGCTGGTGTAGTTATTGGTTTATTTGGATTAATTTAATAGCTACAAGAAGTTATTAACAAACCCGTAACTTATCAATATATACACTTATAGGAAAAAAAGGAAAATTATGGATAAAAAATTTGATGTAGCAATAGTAGGCGGAGGAATTATTGGATCTATTATTGCTTACCAATTATCAAAGTTTAATTTAAAAACTATTTTATTAGAAAAAAACCCAGTATTTGCTGATGAAACTTCAAGAGGTAATTCTGGTGTTATTCACGGGGGATTTGACCCTGAACCACATAAAATAGAAGCTAAATTAAATGTGCTTGGGAATAGATTATGAAGAGAAGAAATTTTCAAATCAATTCAATTTCCAAGAGCTCAAGTTGACTCACTTATAATCGCTTTTAATGAAGACGAAATGAAACATGTTCATATGCTATATGAAAGAGGATTGACTAATGGAGTATTAGCATCAGATATGAAAATTTTAAGTAAGGAAGAGTTGATTAAAAAAGAACCTAATGTTAATAAAGATGCTGTTGGTGCACTATTATGTACATCATCATGAGCAATTGATCCTGTTCAAGCATCATTAGCATTCTTGGCTGTAGCAAGTAATAATGGAGTAACATTACAAAAAAATGCTGAGGTTACATCAATTGAGTTCAAGAATAATGAATTTGAAATTGGAATTAATAACAAAGATGTTATTTACTCAAAAAATGTTATTAATGCTGCAGGTCATTATGCAGACATAATTGCTGCAATGGCTGGTTATCCAGACTTTAAACAAACAACTAGAAGAGGAGAATATAGAATCCTTGATAGATGTTTAAATGGAGTTGTTGGTTCGATATGTTTTATGGTACCAACTATTCATGGTAAAGGTGTTGTTGTAGCACCTATGTTAAATGGACATGTTCTTGTAGGTCCAACTGCTGAAGAAGGAGTTAAAAAGGAAGATACAAGACTTGTTACTCAAGAAAAATTTGACTATATTGGAAAAATTGGAAACAAGATTATTCCAGCACTTGATATGTCAAAAACTGTTATGACATTAGCTGGTTCTAGACCGATTGATATAGAAACAAATGACTTTGTATTAAATTATGCTAAAGCTAATAAACACTTTATTAATGCTGCAGGGATGCAATCGCCCGCAATAGCATCTGCGCCAGCAATTGCTTTATACATTCAAGATTTATTAGAAAAAAATGGTACTAATTTAACAAAAAAAGAAAACTTTAAAGGTGAATACAAAATTTTTTCATAAAGGATTTACAATGGAAAAGAAATACATTTTATCACTAGATTCAGGTACTACATCATGTAGAACACTAGTAATTGATCATGAGGGACAAATTATTGCTACATCTCAAACAGAGTTTACACAATATTTCCCAAACTCTGGATGAGTAGAACATGATGCAAATGAAATCTGAACTACACAATTAGGTACTATGCAAACTGCGAAAGCTAAAGCGAACATTAGAACTGATGAAATTGAAGCTGTTGGTATTACAAACCAAAGAGAAACTGTTGTTGTTTGAGACAAAGAAACAGGTTTACCAGTATATAATGCAATTGTTTGACAAGATAGAAGAACAAGTGAATACTGTGAATCATTAATCGAAAAAGGGTATGGAGATAAATTTGCTGAAAAAACAGGTTTAATTATTAACCCATATTTCTCTGGAACAAAAATTAGATGAATCTTAAAAAATGTACCAGACGCTCAAAAGAAACTAGCTCAAAATAAACTTTTAGCTGGAACTATTGATACTTGATTAGTATGAAAACTTACTAATGGTAAAGTACATGCTACAGATGTTACAAATGCATCTAGAACAATGTTATTCAACATTAATACATTAACTTGAGATGATGAAATTTTAGAATTATTTGAAATTCCAAAAAGCATACTTCCAGAAGTTAAATCATCATCTGAAATGTATGGAAAAATTGAACCTAAATTTTTATCTAAAAGAGCAACTTATGAAGTTCCTATTACTGGAATTGCTGGTGACCAACAAGCTGCATTATTTGGTCAATTATGTACAGAAGTTGGAATGGTAAAAAATACTTATGGTACAGGTTGTTTTACATTGATTAACACAGGTAATAAACCTATTAGATCTAAAAATAAATTATTAACTACTATTGCATGAAAAATTGGAAATGAACCAGCAGTTTATGCACTAGAAGGTTCGGTATTTATTGCTGGATCTGCAATTAAATGACTTAGAGACTCTATTAAAATAATTTACAATGCTGCTGAATGTGACTTCTATTGTGGACTTGCTGAAAAAGACCCTCAAGCAGTTTACTTAGTGCCATCATTTACAGGTCTTGGTGCCCCTTATTGAGACTCATATTCTAGAGGTGCTATCTTTGGATTAGAACGTGGTACAAAAAGAGAACATTTAGTTAAAGCAACTGTTGAATCTATTGCTTTCCAATCTAATGACCTTATATTGGCAATGCAAAAAGATTTACAAGAAGAAATTAAGTTATTAAAAGTTGATGGAGGAGCATCAAACTCAAACTACTTAATGCAATTCCAATCATCAATTAGTAACATTAAAGTTGAACGTCCAGCAGTAATTGAAACTACTGCTATGGGTGCTGCATACCTTGCAGGGTTAGCAACTGGTTACTGAAAATCACTAGATGAAATAAAAACTATTAACAAAATTGACAAGACATTCACTCCTAATATGTCAAAAGAAGAAGTAGATAAGAAAATTAAAGGTTGAAATGAAGCTGTTAAAAGAACCTTTAACTGAACAAAATCTATATAACTATT
>JARHZT010000004.1 GCA_029258015.1 Malacoplasma sp.
TTATCTGATGATATTCAAAATGATTTAGATATAGAAGTTAATATTGATAAATGAATAAATGATGATTTAACAGGTGGTGCTATTTTATCAGCAGATTGATTAGGTGCTTCTGAACCAGAAATAATAAAATGAAATGGTTGAAACCAAGAATCAGAATCAAATATTTATTTAAACAAAGATAAGACATTAAAACCTTTTTTAGAAGAAAAACTTTCATCTATTTTAGAGAAAACAAATTTTGAAAACAAATACGATAAAGTACAAATTTCAAAAAATGTAAGATCTGAATATGATTCAAAATCTAAAAGCATTTATATTCCAATAGAAGGACTATATGGTGAAAATGGTTTAACTAAAATGTTACTTGAAATTCCTATTGAAATAATTACAGTAGAAATACCTATAAATGTTTCAACAAACTATACTGGAGATAAAGTAGTTGAATCTAATTTTATTTTTTCTTTTGTTGATGATGACAAGATATATTTAATTGATGATATTGAAGAAGAAGATAATATAACTCAACTTCCAGAGTTTAAAAACCAAATAAATTTAAGTGGTAAATTTATGGATTTTTTTGGTGGAAATGGAAGTGCTGAAAATATATCTAGAAATCTAAGTAATATACTAAATTTTAATAAAGAAACAGCATTAGAAAATTCTTATGAAGTATCAAAAGATATTCTTTCAAATTTAGTTATTTCTGTTAGAGTTGATAACTGACAAACTGATACACTATTCAGTGGAACTATTGGACTAGATGAATGAATAAATGAAGAGTTTTTTATTAGACTAAAATGAAATGGAATTGATAAAGAAAAAAACTTAAAAATTGAATTAAATTCTGATTTAAGTTTTAAAGAAAAACTAGAAAAAAACTTATTGCAAATTTTAAAAAATGCAGACTTTAATGAAGAAGTAAAATCTGCTCAAATTCCAGATAATGTTAAACTAAAATATGAAAGCGAAACAAATGAAATATGTGTACCGATTTTAGTTAATGAAAAAGATAAAATTGTACTAGATATTGAGTCTAAAAATATATCTGCAAACATCCAATTAAATCTTAGTGAAAACTATGAAAGTAATATGGAAGTTGAATCTGCAATAAACATTAAAATAATATAAACACTTGCAAAAGTGTTTTTTATTTTTATATAAAATTAAAATATGAATCAAGTTAAAACAAACACTCAAAATTTACTACAAATTAATGGATCAAAATTTATAGCTTATGGATATTCTATAGACAGTGAAATAGAAGTTAAAAATATATTAAAAACTTTAAGAGAAGAAAATAAAAAAGCTGTACATGTTTGCTATGGTTATTTACTAAACCAAAAAACATATGTAGAGAAATTTGATGATGATGGTGAACCTAAAAATTCTGCTGGCAAAAAGATACTACAAAGTTTAAAAGATAATGACTGTGTAAATAGCTTAATTGTTGTTGTTAGGTATAAAACAAAATCAATGTTGGGTTTAGGTCTTTTAACTAGAAGTTATTACAATGTTTGTGATGAACTTTTAAAAAACAAAAACAATATAACAATTTATAAAAAAACAGAAAATATAACTATTGATTTTGCAGACTCTAAATCATTAAATAAAATTATTGAATTATTGAAGTATAAAAATTACAAAAATTATGAAATAAACAATGATGAATCTAATGTTAAATTGAGAGTGAAAAGTGATGATTTGGGGTATTTTCAATCAATTTTTTCAATAAAAGTACAATAAATGCTAAAAATATTAAAAAAATGTAAAAAAAATTAAAAAAATTTTACATTTTTTAAAAAATGTGTTTTAATTAAAGTGCGCAATAAGTAGTCAATTGTCTGAAAATGGCATTGCGCTTTTCGCTAAATTCATTTAAATCAAAAAGAATAAAAAAATTAAGTTTCTCGATAACTTAATGGGTGATAAATTATTAGGATATTTTAAGTGAATGGGTATGATATTAATGATTGGTGATTCGCTGATTGCATGTCGAGTGCTTTTGGTGTCAAAAGTGAGTTGTGGAAGTTATGTCTAATCCTTGGCCGGGTACGGAATTTAATGATATAACCACATTTTGGTAAGGGCCACTTGATGATCTGAAGATTTAATGTTATATTGATTTATAAGATTTGTTCGAAATAACAAACTCTCCCTATTAGATAAAGATTTGAACCTTTTAGTGAAATTTAAGCGATATCAATCTTTTAGGTAATTTTTATTGTGCAAACCTTCAAGGATAATAAACTTGATGGGAATAGAGTTGATTTTAGCACACTCCTTGGGATAAGGAGTGTGTTTTTATTATATATAAGGTATAAAAGGGTAAAGATGAAAAGAGTTGTGATTGGAATGTCTGGCGGAGTTGATTCTTCTGTTTCAGCATATTTATTAAAAAAAAGTGGTTATGATGTCATAGCAGTTTATATGCAAAATTGAGATCCTTATTTAAATAATGAGAATATCAAACAAGATGTTGATTCTGTTTGTGATGCAGAACAAGAATTTATGGTTGCCAAAGAAATAGCTGATTATTTGGAAATTCCAATTTATAAAACTAATTTTATAAAAGAATATTGGGTAAATGTATTTGAACCCTTTTTAGACGAATATAAAAAAGGAAATACTCCAAATCCTGATGTATTGTGTAACAAATACATAAAATTTGGGGCTTTTCATGAGTATTGTTTTGAAAATTTTAATGTAGATTTTATAGCTACTGGACACTATGCTAGAAAACATTTTAATGAAAAAAATAATATTTTTGAATTGCAAGAAGCAAAGGATGATTTCAAAGATCAAACATATTTTTTATGTTCTCTTAATCAAAAACAATTATCTAAATCGTTATTTCCTATAGGTCATCTAACAAAAGAAGAAGTTAGAAACATAGCAAAAGGTGCAGGATTACTAAATTGAAATAAGAAAGACTCTACAGGTATTTGTTTTATAGGAGAAAGAAACTTTAAAGAGTTTATGAACTCTTACATAGATAACAATAAAGGGAAAATAATTGATATTTTAACTGGGGATATCTTGGGCGAACACAATGGTATACATTTATATACAATAGGGCAAAGAAAAGGGTTAAATTTATCTGGTTTACATTCAAAATATTTTGTTTGTAAAAAAGATGCTGAAAATAATGTTGTTTATGTAACAGATACTATCCATGAAAATAAATATTTATTTTCTAAAAAAGCATGATTAAAAGATTTTAATTGAATCAGTTATATTCCAACAAATAACATTGTTGAAATGAGATTTAGACATACTCAAAAGAAAATAAAAGGTAAATTTCTTATTGGGGAAAATAAAGAAGTTATTTTATTTTATGATGAAAAATCTAAGTCTGTTACAAACGGACAATATGCAGTTTTATACCAAGACGGTATATGTTTAGGGGGAGGAATTATATTTAAAGTTTTATAATAAACTTTCTAACATAAATATATACTTTATAAGTAAGGTATTAAAATGAAAAACAAAATTACAACAAATGAAATTAGAAGAAAATGACTAGAATTTTTTAAAAAAAATAATCATTTAGAAGTTGAGTCTAAATCGTTAATTCCTATAAATGACAATTCATTGTTATGAATTAACTCAGGTGTGGCAACACTTAAAAATTTCTTTTCTGGAAAAGAAGATCCACCAAGTCCTAGACTTGTTAATTCGCAAAGATGTATAAGAACTAATGATATAGAAAATGTTGGATTAACTTCTAGACATCATACTTTTTTTGAAATGTTAGGTAATTTTTCAATTGGTGATTATTTTAGAAAAGAAGCTATAGAATTAGCTGCTAATTTTTTATTACACGAGTTAAAAATAGACAAAAACCTTTTATACATTACTGTTTATGAAAAAGATGAAGAATCATATAATTTATGAATAGAAAAAGGAATAATAGAAAGTCATATTATCAAGTGTGACAAATGCAGAAATTTCTGAGAAATTGGTGCTGGTCCTTGTGGTCCATGTACTGAAATTTACTATGATAGAGGACCAAAATTTGATCCAAATAATTTAGGTGAGAAATTATTTTTTGAAGACATTGAAAATGATAGATATATAGAAATATGAAATATCGTTTTTAGTGAATTTGAAAATGATGGTAAAAACAATTATAAAAAATTAGCTAGACAAAACATTGATACTGGTGCAGGTTTAGAAAGATTAGCTTGTATATTACAAGAAGCTAATACAAACTATGATACTGATGCATTTTTAGAACCAAGAGCTATTTTAGAAGATAAGTCATCATACAAATATGATGTATCTCTTTATTTTGATAAAAATAAAGATCATACAAAAGTTTTTATCAATAAAAGTTTTGTGGTTATTA
>JARHZT010000038.1 GCA_029258015.1 Malacoplasma sp.
ACACAACATAGACATAGTTAATAATTTGAAAGTTGTTTTATCTGCACTTAAAAAAACTAAGTCTCCATTTTCATGTACAAAAGATGTGTTTTTTAATTTATACAATTGATTTTTTTTAATACCTTTATATGGTGTATAAACAACAGTTATAAAATCATTTAAATCAAAGTCTATTTTCTTAAAAAATTTTTGAGGAGTTAAGTTTGTTAATACTTTTTCTTTGTTTTTTTTATCTTTATTTTTTAAAGTTACATTAAATGTTTTTGGTACTTCACCATAACAATATGTCAGTATTTTATAGATTTCACTTATATATTTTTCTTTAATTTCGAATTGCTTTTCTTTTAAATTTTCATTTCTTATTTCAATTGTTGCTTGTTTTAATTTCACATCTAAAAGTTTATTAACAAGCATAGTACTTCTAGCACAATAACTATCTAGCATTTCTTTTTTAGGAACTACACCATATTTATTAATAAGATTTACAGCCATTTCAAAAAATCCACCATCACTTGTTGGATCACTTAAAACAGAATCAAATTCTCTAGCATCTAAATCTTTGTCTGCTAATTCAATCATTTGATTTAAAAAGAAATTAGCTTTTTCTAACTTATCATAAAAAGCAACATAGCTTTGCGAAAACTCAAAAGATTCAAGATTAAATTTTTTAATCATATAATCTCTAATCATATTTAAAGTAGCAAAAATTCAACATCTTCCAGAACTTTTTTGATCTGTAATTTTAGCACTCTCAATTTTTATATTATGAGAAAAGTTTTCTTTATTTTTTGTTAATACTTTGTTATCTTTTAAAACTTCAGCTAAACTATTTTTTACTAATGCATTTTGTGAAATTACAAAATCTATATCATTGTTTAATTTAGCATCATACTCATCAAACATTCCTAAATTTATTTTTTTATCGTTCATATTTATCCAATTTAATAAATCTAATGTGTTTTTTACACATTACATTAAATATAAAATAAAAAAATGGGATTAAACCCATTTTTTTAAACTAATTGTAGAATAGCTTCTTCCACATTATCTCCAAGTCTGTTCCCTAACTTTAAGATTCTTGTGTAACCACCATTTCTATCTTTGTATTTTTTTTGTACACTATCAAATAATTTTTTTAGCAATTCATCTTTTGTTGCTACTTGTGTATCTAATAGAATACTTGCAGCTTGTCTTCTTGAAGCTAAAGTGTTTTTCTTAGCTAAAGTAATAATTTTTTCAACATGTTTTCTAGTTTCTTTTGCTTTAGTCAAAGTAGTTGTTATTTGATTGTAAGCTATAACATCAGAAACTTGTTGACGAATAACCATTAATCTTCAAGAAGTTGTTTTGCCTTTTTTATTAATATAAGACATGGATATACTCCTTATTGTTCTTCTTTAAGTTTCATATTTCTATCTTGAATCTTTTTGATAATTTCTTTGAATGATTTCTTACCAAGGTTTCTAATTTTTTCAATTTCACCTTTAGTTTTATCTGTTAATTGAGTAATTGTATGAATACCAGCTCTTTTTAAACAGTTGTATGAACGAACAGATAATTCTAATTCATCAATTGATATTGAAAGTGATGATTTTCCACCACCAACTGAGCTATCTTCATTAATAATTTTCAATTCATTGTAGTTATCATAAAGTTCACTAATAATTGGCTTGTAGTGTTCTAATAATATTTTTGCACTCATAGCTAATGCTTGTGCTGCTGAAATTGAACCATTTGTTGAAATAGTTAATTCCAATGAATCATTAGTATCATTTTTTGTTGTTTTTATATCATTAACTTTATAGCCAACTTTTGTAACTGGTGAGAAGTTTGAGTCAACAGCAATAACATTAATTGCATTAACTTTTTCTTTGTTTTCACTAAATGTAACAAATCCTCTTCCAGTTCTTACATATAAATCCATTACTAATTTTGCATCTTTTTCAACAGTTGCAATGTACATGTCTTTATTTACCACTGTAAATCCTACAGGAGTTTCAATATCAGAAGCTCTAACTACACCACCTGACACATTAATTTTTAATGTTGGTCATTTTTCTAAAACAGTTGTAGCTTGTTCTTCTTCACCAAAAACATCTGGATCAATTTTTACTACTAGTTTTTTTAAGTTTAAAATGATTTCAACCAAATCTTCTTTTACACCTTTTATAGATTGAAATTCATGAGTAATATTTGGAATTTTAATTGCAAATAAACTATGACCTACAATATTGCTTAACAATACTCTTCTCAAACTATTTCCAAGTGTTGTACCAAACCCTCTTTCTAAAGGTTTAATTACAAAAACACCAAAGTCAGAATCTTTGTTTTGATCTTTACCTATTTGTACATCGTATTTTAAAAATTTTTCCATTTGTTTCCCCTTGTTCTAGATTATCTTGGTTTTTTAGGTGGTCTACATCCGTTGTGAGGAATAGGTGTTACGTCATGAATTTCAGTAATTTCTAATCCTGCTGAATGTAAACTTCTAATAGCTGTATCTTTACCGCTACCAGTACCATTAACTTTTACTATAATTTTTTTCAAGCCTAAATCAATTGCAACTTTAGCAGCTGTTTCTGCTGCGATTCCTGCTGCATATGGCGTTGATTTTTTAGATCCTTTATATCCAATAGCACCTGAACTTGATCAAGCAATAGCATCTCCTAATGTATTAGTTAAAGTAACTATAGTATTGTTTGCAGTTGCATGAATATGTGCAATTCCTTCAGGAGAGCTTAATTTTTTCTTTCTTTTTTTTACTGCCATAAAAATCTCCTAACTATTTAGCTTCTATCTTCTTGTTAGCTACAGTTTTTCTAGGTCCTTTTCTTGTTCTAGCATTAGACTTAGTTCTTTGACCTCTTACCGGTAAACCTCTTCTATGTCTAATACCTCTATAAGAACCGATTTCCATTAATCTTTTAATGTTCATAGCTATTTCTCTACGCAAATCACCTTCAATCACGTATTCACTAGCTATTTTTCTGATAGTAGCTAATTCTTCTTCGCTTAAGGCTGAAACCTTTTTATTTTTGTCAATATTAGCTTTTTCTAATATTTCTTGACTTCTAGATTTTCCAATTCCATAAATATATGTAAGAGATATTTCAACTCTTTTATTATTTGGAATGTCTACCCCTAATATACGAGCCATTAATTTCCTCCACTAATTAACCTTGTCTTTGTTTATGTTTTAACGTTTTACAAATGACCATGTTACGGCCATGTCTTTTAATACATTTGCAATCTTTACAAATTGGTTTAACTGAAGATCTAACTTTCATAATATCCTCCATTAAGATATTCTATATGTAATACGGCCACGTGTTAAGTCATAAGGACTCAACTCAACTTCTACAGTATCACCTTTTAAAATCTGTATTTTATAAACACGGATTTTACCAGATACGTTTGCCATAACTTCAACATTATTTTCAAGAAGAACTTTAAATTGACCACCTTGTAATACAGTCGTTACAGTTCCTCTTAATGTGATTTTTCCTTCTTTTGACATTATTACCTACTCTGTTAAAATTTCACATCCATTATCCGTCACTAAAACCATATGTTCTCAGTGACAAGTTAATTTCTTATTTTTTGCGATAACAGATCAGTTATCTTTTTTGTCAATGTAGTATTTTGGGTTATCTGTTAAAATCATAGGTTCTATACAAATAACCATATTAGGTCTTAACATCTCACCAGTTTTTGGTTTCCCATAATTTAAAATCATAGGATCTTCATGAAGTTTTCTTCCACATCCATGACCACCAAAATCTTTAATGACATGATACCCTTTGCTTTTGACAAATTGTTCTATAGCGTTTGATATATCTCCAACGTAGTTATTTGGTTTAACTTCTTTAATCCCTTCAAGTAATGCTTGATAACAAACATCACTAATTTTTTGAGCTTCAGGATTATCACCAATGATTACAGTAAAAGCAGCATCACATATATAACCTTCATATGAAATGCCAACATCAAAAGTAACCATATCAAACATTTTTAATTTATATTCTGTTGCAACACCATGAATAATAACTTCATTCACAGATATGCAATTATACCCTGGAAAACCATTGTATTGATGAAAAGGAGATTCACAATTGTTTTCCAAGGTTATTTTATGTGATAATTCATCTAATTCTTTTAAAGAAACACCTGGTTTTGCATTAGCAATCAAAGCTTGTCTGACTGTTTTTCAAACAGAACAAGCTTTTTTGATTTTTTCAATTTCAGTATTAGATTTTATAATTATCACTGGCTTTACCTATTTTTATTTACTATACATATCTATTATTTTATCAATCTCTTTGTCAATTTCATCATGAGATTTTGAACAATCAACATCTATTAATAAATTTTTCTTTTTATAATAGTCCACTAAAGGGAAAGTATTTATGTTGTAAGTTGCTATTCTGTCTTTGATAACTTCTTCATTGTCATCTTTTCTTTGAATCAAGTTTCCATTATCAATATCACATTTTCCTTCAACTTTAGTTTTAGTGAAATAAATGTTATAAATCTTTTTACATTTATCACACATTCTTCTTCCTAATAATCTTTTATTTAAAGTGTCTTGTGGAACATTTAAATAAATAACACAATCAACATTAGTAACAGTTGCTAAAAAATCTGCTTGTTCTATTGTTCTTGGATAACCGTCCAAAATAAAAGATTCATTGTTTGTATATTTTTCTAATTCAGATTTAACAATTTTATTTACTAAATCATCAGATACTAATTTACCATTAACAACACAATCTTTAAGATCTTCTCAATATTGTCCTTTTTCTTCTATTCTTTTTCTAAACAAATTTCCAGTAGATAAATGGATAATATTATTTTTTTTAATTATGTATTCAGATACAGTTCCTTTTCCACTACCTGGGGCACCTAATAAAATAAGTTTCATTTTAGTTCACCTTTATCACAATCTTCTAATTTTTTCTTTTTGACCATTACCTTTAATTTGATACTCATTTGATTTTTTCAAACCTTTTGTAATGTTTGAATATGTATAGTTTGTTTGAGCACTTTTTAGTGATGATCAAAAATCTAACGAACCAGTAACCATAATAATAATCCCAGTACCACCCAACGCTAGACCACTTGGAATATTAGTAGTCATAGATAATATATATGGAATGATAGCAATCAGAATTAAGAATGGTACACCAATAAAACTAACTCTGTTTAATGTTCTTGAGATGTATTTTTGAGTTTCTTCACCCATTTTTACACCAGGAATAAATTTCCCAGATTTTTGGAAGTTTTCTGCTAATTTTTCTGAGTTAACTTGAATATGGGCATAAAAGAATCCAAATAATAAGATTAATACTGCATATATAGTTAACCCAACAGGAGATTCAATAGCTAAATAATTATTTATAAATAAAGCTGCTGAACTATCTCTTGTTAAGAATTGAGCAATTGTTGGTGGAATTGTCATAATTGACGATGCAAATATAACAGGAATAACACCAGCTGCATTTAACTTAATAGGTAAGTAAGGCATTTCATCTATTTCTTTAGATAAACCTTGTCCAATTTGTTGGATAGGTATTTTTCTTACTGCACCATTCATAAATGTTGTTGCTAATAAAATAATAATAAAGAAAACTACATACATTATGAATGAGAAATATTTTAATAGTTCATTATCTGCTTTATTATTCCCACCAGATTGAGTTATAAACTGGAATACTGATGAAAAGTTTGTAAATAATGAAGATACAATCCCTACAAGAATTATTAATGTAATCCCATTCCCAACACCTCTTTTAGAAATAATATCTCCAATAAATAATGTTAAGAATGTTCCAGCAGTCATTCCAATTAATAAGAAGAATAACTGATATCCTTGAATAGATGCTATATTAGCTTGTCCAAAGAAAGTGATTTGCCCACCTCCAGATGCACCTGCTAAACTTAATACCGCATATGCTTGCATTAACGCAAAAGGAATTGTTAATAAACGCGTAATAATTTCTATTTTACGTTTACCTCTTTCCCCTGATTTTGATAGTCTTGTTAACGGTTTAACTAAATCTGATGATAACAACTGAATAATAATTTGTGCAGTAATATATGGAGATACCCCAACAGCCATAAATGACAATCTTGAAGTACCACCCCCACCTAAAAGGTTCAAGATTCCAAGAAACGATGAGTCACTTCCTGAAATTTGACCAGTTGGAATATGAATTCCTGGAATAGTTATAGTTGCACCAATTCTAAACAAAATTAACAAAACCATTGTTGCTATAAAAGAAACAATGACTTGTTTATTTGTAAACATCTGTTTTAGTTGCGTTCAAAAACTCTTTTTACTTATACTTGCTTTGTTCATACATTAAATTATAAAATAGTATATTAATTATAATATACTATATTTCATTTATTTTAAAATAGTTACTTTACTTTTGCTTTTTTCTAAAGATTCTAAAGCACCCTTAGAAAACTTGTGAGCTGAAATAGTTATAGAATTTTTTAATTCAACTTTACCAATAATTTTGATTGGTAATTTATTTTTCTCAATTAATCCTTTTGCAAGCATTGTTTCATGATCAACATTATCCATGTTTAAGCTTACAATTTTTTCTAATGAAACAACATTATATAAATTTGCAAAGTTTATGTTGTTAAATCCAACTTTTGGTATTCTTCTATATAAAGTTGTTTGTCCACCTTCAAATCCTAATCTAACTGGACCTGATTTTCTAGAATTTTGCCCTTTACTACCACGTGTAGAAGTTTTACCAATACCACTACCAAAACCTCTACCAACTCTTTTAGCTTTTTTTCTAGAACCTGCTGCGTATTTTAAACTTTCTAATTTCATAATGATATCCTATAATTCTTTCAATTGTTTATCTCTTAAAGCTGCAAATTCTTTTGGTGATTTTTGAGATTGTAATCCTTTAACAGTTGCTCTAACCATGTTAAGAGATGTGTTTCTACCTAAGTTTTTTGAGTAAACATCTTTAAATCCTGCTAACTCTAAAACAATTTTAATAGGTCCACCAGCAATAATACCTGTACCTTCAGGTGCTGGTTTAATTAAAACTTTACCAGCTCCATGTTTTCCGATAACTTCGTGGTATAAAGTGAAGTTTTTGTTCATTTTAATTCTGTACATGTTGTTTTTAGCACTCTTTAATGCTTTTTTAATAGCAACTGGAACTTCGATTGATTTTCCTATACCAAAACCTATCATACCTTTTTTGTCTCCAATAACAGCTAAAGCAGAGAATCTCATGTTTCTACCACCTTTAGTTGTTTTAGAAATCTTTTTAACACCAACAATTTTTTCTTCAAAACCTGTTGTAGATTGTTTTACTTGTTTGTTAAAACCTTTTTGGTCTCCACCTGGTTTTGAATCTTTTTTGTTATCAAAATTTCTTGTTTGTCTTCTTTCAAAAGGTTTAGTGTTTGAAGAGTTTGGTTTAACAGAAATCTTTTTAGCTTTTTCTGTTTTATTTTCTCCTAAGACAACTTTGTCTTCTTTTACAGTTTCACTAGTTTCTTCAACTACGACTGTCGCTTGTTTGTTTTCTTCCATTTTCAACTCCTATAATTTTAGAATTTTAATCCAGCATTTCTTGCAGCATCTGCTAATGATGAAACTCTACCACTATATTTTGATCCACCACAATCAAAATTAATTTTAGTAATATTTTTACTTAATGCTTTTTTAGCAATATCTTCACCAACTTTTTTAGAGTTTTCAGAATTTCCATTTTTCAACTTTAATTGAAGAGATGAACTTGAAGCTATTACTATGTTTTTGTTGTCATCTAATAATTGTGCAAATATGTGAGCATTTGTTTTAGTGATTCTAAGTCTTGGTAAACCATTGTCAATTCTTTTAAATTTTCTTAAAACTTTTTTATGACGTTCTGTTTTATTCTTTTTTCTATTTAAGTTGATATTTTTCATATTAACCCCTAACTATTTTTTTGAACCTTCAGCTGTTTTACCAACTTTTCTAATAATTTGTTCATCACTATACATAACACCTTTACCTTTGTATGGTTCTGGTTCTCTTTTACTTCTTATAACAGCAGCTAATTGACCAACTACTGCTTTATCTGCACCTGTAATAACTATTTCTGTTGCTTGTGGACATGTAACATTAATTCCTTGAGGAATAGCAACACTTACTGGGTGTGAATAACCTAAGTTTAAATTCACATTGCTACCTGAAACAGCAGCTTTGTAACCTACCCCTGTAATTTTTAATTTTTTTGTATGTCCTTCATTTACACCAACTAATGCATTTTTAATATTTGCATTTGTTGTACCGTGTAACATTTTTGTTTGTTTTTCTTCATTGTTTCTTTTAACAATGATTTTTGATTCTTTGTTTAAAACAACTATTTTACTACTATCAAATGGGATGTTAAGTGTTCCAAGTTTTCCAGTGATCTTAACTTCACTAGCTAAGATTTCAACATTAACACCTGCTGGGATTGGTAATATTCTATTTCCTATTCTAGACATTATTTTCTCCTATCAAATGTAAGCGATAACTTCGCCACCAACATTGTTTTTCTTTGCTTTCTTATCAGTCATTAATCCCATACTTGTAGAAATAATTGCTATTCCTAAACCATTTAATACTGAAGGTAATTTTTTAGCTTCAGAATAGATTCTTAAACCTGGTTTTGAAATTTGTTTTAAACCTGAAATTGATGAAACATTATTTTTGTATTTTAAAAATATTGTTGTTTCTTTTTTGTTGTTTTCTATATCAACAGTTTTGAAATCATTGATATAACCTTCGTCTTTTAAAATATTTAAGATGTTTGTTACAAATTTTGATGTGTTAACTTTAACTTCTTCTTTTCTTGCTTTAGTTGCATTTCTAATTCTTAATAGTAAATCTGATATTGGATCTAAATACATATTTCTTCTCTCCTTTTATTTATTATCAAGATGCTTTTTTAACACCTGGAATTGCACCTTTATAAGCAAGATCTCTAAAACACAAACGGCAAAGTCCAAATTTTCTGTATACAGCTCTAGGTCTTCCACATTTTTCACATCTAGTGTAAGCTCTTACTGCAAATTTTGGATGTTTCTTTTGCTTAGCAATTAATGATTTTTTTGCCATACTATTTTGCCTCCTTAGTTTTTACAAAAGGCATTCCTAAAGCCTTTAATAAATAATAAGCTTCTTTATCTGTTTGTGCTGAAGTTACGATTGTTACATCAAAACCTCTAAGTTTTTTTACATCATCATATACGATTTCAGGGAATATAATTTGTTCTTTAATACCAAATGTATAACTTCCTCTTCCATCAAAAGATTTATTTGATAAACCTCTAAAGTCTCTAATTCTTGGAATTGCTATAGAGATTAATTTGTTTAAAAAGTTTCACATATTTTCTTTTCTTAAAGTTACTTTAACACCAATAGCTTGGTCTTGTCTTAATTTGAATGTAGCAATTGATTTTTTTGATTTAGTAGCAACTGGTTTTTGTCCTGTAATTAAGTGAAGTTCTTTTAATCCAACTTCAATAATTTTAGAATCACCTGTTGCATCACCTAAACCAGCATTAATAACGATTTTTTCAATTTTTGGAATTTGCATTACAGATTTGTAATTAAATTCTTTCATCATTTCTTTGCTAATTTCATTTTTGTATTTATCATATAAAACTGATTTAATTGCCATACATCCTCCTATTTGCTTCCAATTTCGCTATTAGATAATTTTGCTATTCTAACTTTTTTATTATTTTTATCAAATCCAAATTTGATTTTTGAAACTTTTCCTTTTGATTTGTTATCAATTAAAGCTAAATTTGACATGTCCATTTTTAATGTAACTTCAATAATTTTGCTTTCTTGATGTTTATAATTTTGTTTTTGATGTTTTTTGTGAACATTGATCCCTTCAACCTGTGCTTTGTTTTCTTTAGGGAATACTTTTAAAATTGTTCCTTCTTTACCTTTTTCTGAGCCAGAAATTACTCTAACTTTGTCGCCTTTTCTTAATCTTTGCATTTTATTCTCCTTAAAGTACTTCCGGTGCTAAAGAAACTATCTTAGCAAATCCTTTATCTCTTAATTCTCTTGCCACAGGTCCAAAGATACGAGATCCTCTTGGTGTTTTATCTTCTTTAATAATTACACATGCATTGTCATCAAAAGATAAAACGTTTCCACTACTTCTTTTAATATTTTTCTTAACTCTAACTACTACAGCTTTGCAAACTTGACCTTTTTTCACAATACCATCTGGTTGTGCTTTTTTAACTGATACTACTACTATATCTCCAACTGATGCATATCTTCTTTTAGTTCCACCAAGAACTTTAATAACTCCAACTTCTTTAGCTCCTGAGTTATCTGCAACAGTCATTCTAGTCATAAATTGAATCATAATAAATTACCTCATTTAACCTATTTAGCTTTTTGAATAATTTTGTTTAATCTTCATCTTTTAGTAGCACTTAATGGTCTAGTTTCCATTATTTCAACAAAATCACCAATTTTACATTCTTGTTTTTCATCATGTGCATGATATTTTTTGTGAGTAATAACTAATTTCTTATAAAGTCTGTGTTTAGCTTTTCTTTCAACTTGTACTACAATTGTTTTTTGCATCTTATCAGATACAACAATACCTTGTAATACCTTTCTTCTATTTTCTCTATTTTCTAAATTACTCATAATAAATTACCCTTTCTCACCCACTGAATTATCTTTTGCATCTGATGTTTTTTCTGTTTTCTTAGCTGAAGTTTCTTTTTCATTATTTGGTGTTGTTGTTTTCTTTTCTTCTTTTTCTTCAAAACTACTAATAGTTTTAATTTCTTGTTTGCCGTCTTTGTTTTTAATTAATTGTGTATCAAAAGTAGAAAATGATACCTTAACTTTTCTTTCAGATAACACTGTCATAGCCATAGCTATTGTTTTTCTGATTTCTTTTCTTTTGTGAATATTTTCAGTTTCACCAGTTGCCATTTTGAATCTTGTTTCAAGTAATTGAACTTTTAATTTAGAGATTAATTCACCAAGTTCAATATCCGTTTTATTTCTAAGATCTTTAATCATTAGCTACTTCTCCTTTTTTAACAATTTTTCAATTTACTGAAAGTTTGTTACCTGCATTTTTGAATGCTGTTTTCATTGCTTCTTCAGAGATGTTTGCAACTTCGAACATAATTGTCCCTGATTTTACAACAGCAACTCACATTTCAGGTGAACCTTTACCAGATCCCATACGAACCTCTAATGGTTTTTTAGTTAAAGACATGTGTGGGAAAATTCTTATTCACATTTTTCCTGTTTTACCTAAAGATTTTGAAATAGCAATACGAGCAGCTTCGATTTGTCTATTTGATATTCATGCACCTGTAGTAGCCATTAATCCTCATTCACCAAATGCAACATATTTATTTCCTTTAGCTTTCCCTTCATAACTAACACGATGAGGTTTTCTATATTTTGTACGTTTTGGTTCTAACATATTAAACTCCTTACTTTTTATTTAGTTATTTTAAATATTGAAAGCCACTTGGACCTTTTTTCATTGAGAATGATTCTAATGATTTTCATCTGTTATATCTAAATGGTTCTTTAGATACTAATACATGCACTTTTTCTTCTTTAGCAAATGCTTGATCAAAATCTTCTTTAGACATTGATGACTTGTTACCATATTTACTTCATGCTTCTTGAACACTTAATAATTCTGTTGTACCTAAGTCAAATTCACCAATTACTCTTGGGAATTTCCCTTCAGAACAAACAAGTACTCTGTCTATTTTGTTTTCAGGTGCTTCTTTTGAAAAGAAAACATTTTTTGCTTCATTGTTGATGATTGTTTCAGCATGTTCTTGTTTAGCAGCCATCATTACAATTGATGTTACTGAATCAATAGCTTTTAATTCTTCTTGTTCTCTTTTAATACTTTCTTCTTTAACAGGTCTTCTGTTAGAGTTTTGGTTGTTTGAAAACTTTTTTTCATTAGGTTTTCTATCTAATGGTTTTCTTGGTTTGTTTGGTTGGTTGAAATTTTTCTTGAAAACTTCACCACGGTTAATTCACACTTTAACACCAATTAAACCATAAGTTGTTAATGCTTCTTCTAAAGCATAATCAATATCAGCTCTAAGTGTTGTTAGTGGAACAATACCTTCAGAATATCCTTCTTCTCTAGCCATTTCAACACCACCAAGTCTTCCAGATACATTTGTTTTTATACCTTTAGCTCCTGATGCTAAAACTTTTTTAATAGCTAATTTTTGAGCATTTCTAAATGATACTCTGTTTTCAATAGCGTCTGCTATTTCTCTTGCAATAATTCTTGCTGAAAATGTTGGTTTTTCAACTGGTAACACATTTACATTTACTTTTGTTTTTCTACCAACAATGTAGTTAATTGTTTTTTTAAGAGTTTTAAGATTAGACATTTCTTTACCAAGAACAATTCCTGGTTGTGAACAATGGATGAAAATATCAATTCTATTTTGTTGTCTTTCAATTTCAACATTTGCAACTTGTGAAGCTTTACATACTTTAAAAATATGAGTTCTTACTTTGTCATCTTCAACTAATCATTGAGCTGTTTGTCTGTTGTCTTTTGCTATTCATCTAGAATTTCAATTTTTATTAATCCCGATTCTTAAACCATTTGGATTTACTTTTTGTCCCATAATCTAATTTCCCTTCTTTGCTTTTGATTTTTCTGTTTTTTGTTCAACTTTTTTGGGTTCTTGACTCTTAACTTTATTTTTTTCAGCTTTTTTTGCTTTTAATTCTTCATTCATTTTTCTTTGTTTAGCTGAATAACCTTTATTATTCAATGCTCTTTTCTTCATTCTGTCTTTAATAGCTTTAATTTCTTTTTCTTTTTCGTTAGCGTCATCAGAAACAACTATTAATAAATGAGAATATCTTTTTCTAATAAGATCTGCTGATCCTTTAGCTCTTGGTGATGTTCTTTTTAATGTAGGACCTTGGTTTGCAACTACTTTGTATACATATAATTTTTCAGCATTTAATGCATGATTGTTAACTGCATTACTAATTGCTTGGTGAAGTAATTTCTTTAAAAAATAAGCAGCTTTTTTGTTTGTGTTTTCAAGAATTGTTAACGCTTCTTGAACTGGTTTGTTTCTAATTAAATCACAAACAAGTTTAGCTTTTCTTGATGATATGTGAATGTTTTTTTGCAATGCTCTTGCTTGACTAACTTTTTCCATATTAAATCCTTACTACCTTCCACCATCTTTTCTATTACTTGTATGTTGTTTGAAATTACGTGTTGGTGCAAATTCACCTAATTTGTGTCCTATCATATCTTCTGTTACATAAACGTTTACAAATGATTTTCCATTATGTACTTCAAATGTTAATCCTACAAAGTCTGGAAAAATAGTACTTCTTCTTGATCATGTTTTTATTGGTTTCTTTTTATCACTTGACTTCATAACTTGAACCTTTTTCATTAAGCTAGGTTCAATATATGGTCCTTTTTTTGAACTTCTTGACATGATATCCTCCTATTTTCTACGTCTCACAATAAGTGAAGAAGAAGCTTTCTTTTTATTTCTAGTTTTAACACCCATGTGTCTTTTACCTCATAGAGTTCTTGGCGCATCATTACCAACTGGTGATCTACCTTCACCACCACCATGTGGGTGATCGTTAGGGTTCATAGCTGACCCTCTAACTGTTGGTCTGATACCC
>JARHZT010000039.1 GCA_029258015.1 Malacoplasma sp.
ATGAAATACTTAATAATAGAAATTTATATATAAATGTTGATGAATTTAAAAATGACAGAGATATAAAATCAGATAGTTTGGAAATTTCAGATATTTTAGAAGCATCATATTTATTGGTTAACTTTAGAAAATGTGTTGAGTATGAATTATTTAATTTACTAAGCAACAATGAACATCCTGATGGTATTAATGAAGAAAGATTAAACTGAAATTTTTTACTAAAAAAAGCTATAAAGTGTAAATTGCTAAAAGAGAAGGATATTCTAAAATTAGAATCTAATAAATTTTATTTTAATTGTTTTTCTCATATGGAAAGAGTTTCTAATTTTATATTACCTTTAGTAGAGATTGATGTTGACATTCTTTATAAAAAAATAAAAGATATAAAATCTATTTTTAATAATAAAAATTTTAAAAAATAATTAATCATAATATGTGGTTTTAGATACATATCCAATATTTTTTTATCCTTATTTTCTATAAAATATACTAATTAAAACGAAATATTTAATTTGGCCTGAATATACAACTAATTTGTGCGACAATAGTACTAATGCGTACTATGAGGTAAATATGAATCAAAAAATAGGGTTAAGTTATTCACAACCTGCAATAAGTAGTGTGTTACAAAGGGTTACAACAAATAAGATAATTATTCCTGACATACAAAGAGATTTAGTTTGATCTAATGATATGAAAAGAAAGTTTTTAGGTTCTATTGTCCATAATTATCCATTTGGAACAATAATATTGGCTAAGAAAAATGGAAGTGATGAAGAAGTTATTTTAGATGGATTACAAAGATTAACTACTTTATATGATATTTCATTAAATTGCTATAAATATGCCAAAGACTTTAAAGAATATTTATTTAATCATTTCAAAGAAGAAATATGAGCAGATCTTTTAGAATCATATGAATTATACAAAATGTCTAATCCAGATATTATGGATATAAATGATGAAAGATTTGCAAATGAACTTGAGGATTATTTTTATAAATCATTTGACCAATGAAGCAAATTAGAACAAATAAGAGATTATGAAAATGAAAGTATAGATTTTAATTCTAAAATTCTTAGTAGTTATTCTGGAAAGTTACAAAAATGTTTTAGAAAAACATATGAATATTTCATGAAATCAGATTTAGATTTTGCTCACAAATTAATACCTATTCAATTATTTGAAGGTAGCGATGGGGAAATAGCTGATATTTTCCAAATAATAAATGAACAAGGTCGTAAGCTTACAGAATTTGAAATTTTAAAAGCTAAATTATCATTAACAACAATTAATAAAGATGTTTATTTAAATGTTTGAGATGAAATTAAAGATTATAAAAAGAAGCAATTTGTAAATTTACTAACTAAATTCAAAAATGATATGCAAGTATTAAATAATGACACATTAAGTTATTATGATGCTTTATACTATGCTATTTATAGTGCTGTAAATGAAAATAATTATTTACATCAAATGTCATTTTTTAAAAGTATTTTTGATAATGGAACAATAGAAAATGATTGATTTAAGATTGTAAATTTTATAATTGCTTCTCACACTAGTGAAAATAGAGAAATTGATATAAATGATACATCTAGTTCAATTATTAGTTTTTTTAAATCAAAAGACAATATAGATTTAGTGTCTGAAATAAAAAATAATTTATCTGATGTATTTGAAACACTAAAAAACATTATGATACTTCCAAATATTAAAGCATTTAAGAAGAATCAATTCGAATCTATAGAAGATAAGATTTTTTCTAAATCAGAAGTTCTTTTAATTGTTGCTGTTTATTATAAAGCTAAATTATTAAATATAGAATTATCAAAAAAAGATATCTTATTAAATTTAATGAGATCAGCAGTAAGAAATGATTTTAGATCTGGTTCAACTAAAAAAGCATTAAGTATTTTAGATGACAATGAATACTTTTCTGAATTAGATACATTAACAATTAAACGTTTATTGTCAGGTGAAGTTTCTGGAAGTATTAATACTATAATGAAAATACTTACTAATTTAGTAACATGTAATAACAATATTGAAAATATTTATGGAAAAACTATAATTACTCCAAAATTATTAAATCAAAACCCAAATAAAAGTGGATCAAATGAAAGTATATTTAATATCTTAGTTATTTGTAATGATTCTAGTATGTCTAAATATAAAGAAAATAACTTTATGTTAAGTGATTATGAAAAAGATTTCTTTTTTATAAATTGTGATGATGAACATTTAAAGAATCAATATTTAGAATTTATTCAAAATAAAATAATTAATCAATCAACTATTTCATTACAAGAAATGCAAGATTTTTATGATTGTAGAAAAAATATGATTTTTAACTACATCGAAAGAGAATTATAATGTTTGAATTATTAAAATATGATTTAGATAATGAGCTTTATGCTGTATCTATTGATAAAAACAAGATTAAATTGGGTGATTCACAAAAGATTAATAAATTCAATTTCATGAAATTCGATGATAAAGTTTCAGAGACATTAAATCGTCATTGTATAGCATTTGATTCTTCTTTTAATAAAGATACGTTAGATTCTATTGTGGATTTATTTAATATCGAATTAAACAAAGATGAACATGACAATATAGAATCTATTATTTATAAACTAGCATCATATTTTTCTACATTTAGACAAGAAAATTTATATAAAGAATATTTAGGCTTAATGTCTGAATTATTTTTTATACACAAAATGAAATTAGAAAAAATAGATGTAAGTAATAATTATCAATATTTAAGTGATTTGTATGATTTTCAATTTGAAAATGGAAATGTAGAAATTAAGACAATTAAAAAAGAATCAAACTCAGTTAAATTAAATATTGATCAACTTCAATATATTAGAGAATCAGGTAATGAATTAATTTGTGTAAGGTTGTGTTTAGCTTCAAAAACTGGAACAAATATTTTAGATTTATACAATCTAATTCAATTTAAAGATTACAAATACAATGAAATAATTATGCAAAAGATTAAAGATTTACAAAATAACAATCATGATATATTTGAAGAACTAAAAATTGATTTAGCTAAAACAGAATTATTGTTATTTGATAAAAAAGCACTACCTAATGTAGAGTTTATAAATAATTTAAAAAATAATGAATCATTTATATCTGCTACTTTTGATTTTAAAGTTATTAATTCAAACGAATCAATTACAAAACTTATAAGAGAGTTGAAAAATGATTGTTGTTAAAGCAAGATCTCCATTTTCTTCAATAACTTTATTTGATGAGTTTTTATATAAAAAAACATGAGTATCCAAAGAATCAATGAATCTTATGGATAAAAAGATAAATAAAATTATTGATAATTTAAATACTGATGAAAAATTTCAAAATACATTACTATATGGTGAAGTGCAATCAGGAAAGACATTATTTTTTATTTCATTAATTTTAAAACTTATAGAGAATTGTTACAAAACAATTTTTATTGTTTTATCAAATAATAATTCAAACCTTTTAAATCAAACAAAAACTAGAATGATTAATGAATTTAAAACAATAAATAAAACATATCCATTTTATGAATTTGTTGAATATAAAAATTTAG
>JARHZT010000042.1 GCA_029258015.1 Malacoplasma sp.
CTTTTATGCTTCATTAGGGTATGAAACATTCAATACTGATAAATGAGTTCATAAAATATACCTTAAAAATAATGAAGGTTACAAACTTATTTTGAAGTTATTCGGTAAAAAGTATGTAAATGATAAAGAAGTTGATAGAAAACAACTAAAAGAATTAATTTTGAGTAATAAAAATGCAAAATACCTATTAGAAAAGAATATTAACCAATTAATATACAAAAGAATCAAAAGTTTATCCATAACTGGCAAAAAAATCTTTGTTGAATTAGGGATTTTCTTGTTTCATCCCCAATTTTTTGGTGATTTATTCTCAAAAATCATAGTGATAGATGGTAAAAACAAAGAAAAAAATAATGATTTTAGAAAATTTTCTAGCATTGAAAAGTTTTCAACAAAAAGTGTGGGAAACTCAAATATTGCTGGAAATTCAGGTGTTTTTTATTGTGATTTCCTTGTTGAAAACACGTCAGATATTGAAACTTTGAAAAAAAATTTAATTCAAATCTTACTAATTTTATAGTTTTTAAATACAATATTTACAAAGGGTAAATCTTTTAATTTAATCATTGTGTGTATAGCATTGTCTATGAAGTATATAGTGTCATCTATATATATCTGGCATTGTCTGTATGTGTATGTATTACACTGCTATATTCACTGTGATCTGTTAGAAGAGTATTTAAATTTGTTTTATATATATTTGGTGTCATAGACATTAATTTGTTACACGACATTGGATAGGCATATTTAAATTGTTAATTTTTGTTTTTAATAATTTGAGAGGTGTCTATCATATGTCTTTTTCTTTTAATAGTGAATATAAATATATATATAAAGCCGATTTCAATCCAAATATTTCATTTGTATCTAAAGTGTATACACCATTAATCACTAAAGATGCATACTGCTTATATTCAGTTATGTGTGAAGAACACAAAAATATAAGTAGAATGAGATCTTTCAAAAATATAATTCGTGAAATTGCTAACAGCTTAGATTTAAGTTTTGAAAATTTAGAAGAAGCTAAAAATAGACTAGAAGCTTTTGGATTATTAAAGACATATAAATCTGAAGATGATGGACAAATGTATTTCGAATTATTCGAACCATTAAATTTTGATGATTTTTCAAAAAACGCTTCTTTATTAAAAAATTTAGAAGATAGAGTTGGTAAAAATACAATTTCTAAACTTTTTAGTGAATATGGAGTAATGGAAATTCCAGATAAATTAATAGATGTAACTGTTAACAAAGAAGCTTTTTTAAATAAATTAAACTTTAAAGAAACTTCAAACTTTAACTTTGAAGAACTATATGCGAAAATAACTAAAACAAGTAAATTCCCAGTGAATTTTTCTGATGATGTTATTAAAGAAATGGATAACTACTTCACTAACTACAATTTATCTATGGCTGAAATCGAAAAATGTGTTTACTCATCAATAGTTAAAAATAATAATGAATTTGAAGTTTGTCCTATCTTAATTTCAAAAGAATTAAATGATTTATCAAGTAAAGATTTTGAATCATTAGATCAAATGGTTACTTTAAATCATAATAAAAAAATATTTATTGAAAAATCTTCTGCTGAAGATTTAGCAAATGCGTTTAATAACTATAAAAACTTTAATAGTGAACAATTTTATTCATCATTAACTTCAGATTCTATTACTGAACATGTAGCTAACATTTTTGATGTTTTAAGAAAAAAATTCTCATTAAATGATGCTTTTATAAACTTAATGGTTGATTATTCTATTAGAAAAACTCATGGTGAATTAAACGAGAAATATTTAACTAAAATGGCTAAATCATTTAGATTAGAAAATGTTGAATCTCTTCAAGATGCTTATAATTTCTTAATGAATTGAGATTCAAAATCAAATAATTCAACTAACAACAAAAGAAGTTATGTTAAAAAATCTGAAACTGTAAAAAATAATATCCAAGAACCAATAAAATTTGATAATGTAATTGAGTCTAACACTTACATTTCTACTGTTTGTGAAGATGATGAAACTATAGATTTATCTTTTATTAAAGAAATGGGTAATTAATATGAAAAATGAGCAGTTTTTGAAAATTATGGATTTTTTGGGAATAAGCGAAAAAATAGAATTGTCTGATGAAGAAATAGACAATATAAGGAAACATCATTTTTTTAAAGATCTAGAATTATCAGAAAAAGATGTTTTAAGAAACCATGCATATTTACAAAAAATTATTTATGACAATGAAAAATGTTCATCTAATCCTGTAGAAATATGTCCCTTAGATAATTTGCATTTATTTGTAACTAAAGAAAAAGGAAGAATATATTTTTATAATGATTACTGTCCTAAAAAGGCAGAAGAAATAAAAGAAAATAAGTATAAAGAACTAATTGCATATAATTACTATCAAAAGTCAAAAGATAGTAATAATGTAATAGAAGATTCATTTATACAAGACATAATGCAGAATAGAAGAAAAAGTGGAAAAGCTAAAGCAATTAACTACTTTTTATCTTTAATGAAGAATAATACAACTAAAGGCATATATTTATATGGTGAACCTGGAGTTGGGAAAACATATCTATTATTAGCTATGTCAAATTCTGCAGCAAAATACTTTAAAAAGACTACAGCAATTGTGTATTTTCCAGACTTATTAGATAAATCTAGTAAGATGTTTCACAACGATTCGAAGGCACAAGTTGAAGAATTATATGATAAATTAAGAAATGTTGATATATTATTTTTGGATGATATAGGATCAGAATTTGCTTATGAATGATTCTATTCAAATTGTTTATTAAACATTTTGAATTATAGGTATTCTATGGAGAAACCGACTTATTTTAGTTCAAATTTCACTCCAGAAGAATATGGTAAGAAAATAGAATCAAGATTAAAAAAATCAGATGCAAAAATTATATCATCAAGAATTATGAGAAGAATTAATGAAATTATAGACAATAAAGTTTGTTTGATAACGAAAGGAGAGGCCAATGATTAAAGAGACAATAATTGCTTATGTTCAAAAAGCAATTAAAGAAATACTGTTATCAGATTACAATATCGAAATTCAAAATTTTATAGTAGAGAAAAATAAAGATATTATTAATGGAGACTTTTATTCTAATGTAGCTATGGCAACAGCTAAAAGAATAGGTAGAATTCCATTAGATTTGGCAACCAAGTTATCAAACAAAATAATGGAAAAAACAGAGAATAAATTTAAAAAAATAGAAGCTGTTAAACCAGGTTATATTAATTTCTATCTATCAGATCAATACAAAAAAGAGTTATTACATTATGTGTATAACCAAAAAGAAGATTATGGTCAATTTGATCAAAAAGATATCTTTTATAATATTGAATTTGTAAGTGCAAACCCTACAGGATATCTTCATATAGGACATGCAAGAAATGCTGCATTAGGTATGACATTAGCAAATATTTGAAAAAAATATGGAATTACAGTTCAAAAAGAATATTACATAAATGATGCTGGTAACCAAATAAATATATTAGGGATATCAACGTTTTTAAGATATTTAGAACTTTTTGGTAGAGAAGTTAGTTTTGATGGTGATTACTATTTAGGAAAAGAAATAATAGATATTGCCCAAGAAATTAAAGATTTTCATAATGATGATTTCTTAGAAATTAAATATAGTGATAATGCTATATTAGATGACAGTGTTTATACCTTCTTTAAAAATTTTGCATTAAATAAAATGTTAAGTTTTATCAAAGAAGACTTAGAACATTTAGGTATTGAATTTGATATATATTCTTCTGAAAAAGAATTGTATAAAGATGATGCAATTCCACAAACATTAAAGAAATTAGAAAAATATACATATATAAATGAAAATGCCACTTGATTAAAAACTACTGAATTTAATGATGATAAAGACAGAGTTTTAATTAAAAGTAATGGAGATTTCACATACTTTTTACCTGACATTGCATATCATTATCAAAAAATTACAAGAAATCCTAATACCAACACCATATTTAACATATGGGGTGCAGATCATAAAAGTTATGTAGACAGAATGAGTATTGCACTTCAGTGTTTAGGATTTAAAAAAGACATTATGCATGTAATTATTATGCAAATGGTTAGACTAACTAAAAATGGTGAAGAATATAAAATGTCTAAAAGAAGTGGTAATTCGCTAACTATTAAAGATCTTTTAAATGCCATTGGTAAAGATAGTTCAAGATGAGCATTAGTTTCTCAAACATCAGCTACACAAATAGAAATAGATGTTGATAAATTCTCAAGTCAAACACATGATAATAACTTATATTATGTACTTTATGCTTATGCTAGAATTTGTCAAATCATAAATAAATCACGTATCAATATCGATAAAGAAGTGAATTCAGATTTATTAACTACATTAAAAGAACAAGAACTAATTAATTTAATAGCATATTACCCATGTACTATTGAAACTATTTCAAATTCATATGAAGTTAATAAAATTGTTAACTACTTACATTTACTATCCCAAGTTTTTCATGCTTATTATAATGAAACAAAGATTCTTGATAAGTCAGATCAAGTACTTTTAAAACAAAGAATCTTATTACTTCATTCTCTTAAAAATACCCTAGCATCAGGTTTAGGTTTATTAAACATAACGCCTGAAGAAAAAATTTAATTTTATTTATTCATTCAAATTGTTTTCTTAATATTTTTTTAGTATAATATAAGTGTAAGTATCTTTTTGAATATGGTGAAATTCCATTCTAGTAATTCTAGTTCTCGTAGTTCTTAATTGAATCCAACAGAACATAGTAGCTATCAGTAAAAGTCTATGATAAGAAAGATAAAAAAAAGTTACATTAACCTAATCGTTATAGCTTAGGTTACATATATCTTTTTATTACTCCCTAGTCGTAATGCTAGGGATTTTTTATTCAAAAAAATGCTCATTTTTAAAAATCTTATTTATAATTTTTATAAATAAGGACTAACTTATGAATTTATTATTACAAAATCTATCTATTATTTCGTTAATAGTTATGGGTATTCCCATGCTTTTGTTTTTAATATTAGTATTCTCAAAGAAAAAAATATCTGAGAATACTAATATATATTTATATGCATTTAGTACTGGAATGCTAGTTGTTTTAGCTACTTTTGGATTGATGGGAGAAAGTTTGCATGAATTGGAAGGATTTTTTAAGAAAAATCCTAACATGACTCATACAAATGAGATCTTAACTGAAATAGGAATTATTGGTGGTGGAGCTGTTTTAGGTTTGATATTAGCAGTTTGTTTAAAAACAGTAGTGTTTAAGATACAAAAAACTAAAACATTTTCTCATGATGGACATAGTGATTCTAAATGTTGTGTAGTAAATATTGAAGAACTTATCCATAAAAATGGAAAGATTGCATCAATTTTTATAATATCTACCCATAAATTTATTGA
>JARHZT010000026.1 GCA_029258015.1 Malacoplasma sp.
TATGTTTTGTTGATGGATATAAGATTTTTTGTTTACAAAGTCATTCAATGATTTTTGTTGTGATAAAAGATAGTAATGAATAAAAAGAGTTGAACTATTTTATATTTTTAATTTTTACTAAACAATTTAATAATAGATAATCCTATAGTTTGGAATAGTATGTTTTTAACCTAAATATATTGATTTTGTACAATTTTCTGTGTTTCGTATTTTGTGTTATGACATAAATAAAAAACAATTAATAAAATTAATTCAATGATTATAGAAAAAATAAAAAAAGTAGTGTTTTTAACACTACTTTTTTTATTTAATAATTTCACCTAGTTCTAACATAGATAAACTTCTATGTCTTTTATGTTCTGAGATTTTATGTAAATATTCAATTCTTTCTTTAGATTCTTTTTTAATTTCTAATCCATTTAAATATGCATCTATTTCTGCATATTTGACTTTTAGATCATCTTCATCTTTTTGGTTTTCTCTTAAACCAGCACTTGGAGCTTTATTAATAATAACTTGAGGAACATCTAAGATTTTGGCACATTCATAAACATCATGTTTAGTTAAATTAGCTAGTGGCATAAAATCACTTCCAGAATCTCCATATTTTGTGAAATATCCAGTATATATTTCACAAGCATTACTAGTACCACAAACTAAATAATTATTTGATTGTGCATAGTAATACAACATATTCATTCTTAATCTAGATCTTAAATTCATATCTGCTAAAGCATTTGTTGGTAAATCCTTAACAAATGCTTTATAGATAGGTTCTAAATTACATGCTACATTTTTTACACCAAAATGTTTAATCACTAAATCAGCATCAGAACAATCTTTATTAGAGTTTTTAATATCCATTCTTAATGCTAAACTATTTTCTTTAAAGTATTTAGAAGCAATAGCACAAATTAATGCTGAATCTATTCCACCACTAACTCCATACACAAAACCTTTAGTTTTAGAGTCATTTATTACTTTTTCTATTCAATCTTTTATTCTTAAAATAATTTTATTGTAATCTTTATGCATAACTAGCCAATAGTGAATTCATCTTCTCCAATTCTGAATGTATCACCACTTTTTGCTCCCATTTCTTTAAGTTTTAATTCAATCTCATCCATTTTAATTTTTTGCATAAATCTAATGATGTTATCGTGAGTATTGAATGGTATTTTATTGTGTCAATAATTAATTCTTTTAGATGAAACATTTCATATATCATTTTCATCTTTAAAGTAATTCACTATATCTTCATCTTCTTTTTCTACTTTTACAAGTGAATATGAATTAATCTTTTCAATTAATTCATTTTCTCAAATTCCCTTATATTCTTTGTAGTAATTAAATATATCTTTTAATAATTCATCTACATTCTCTTTATTTAAACCAGAGATTAAATAAAGCTTAGAATTTGGGAAATTTTCTTTATATTTCTTTTGGAACTTTTCAATATTATCTTTAGATTCCAAATCATCTATTTTATTTAAAACTACATAGATATTCTTATTTAAGATTGATTCATTATATTGTTTAAGTTCATTTAATATGGTTTCAAAGTCACTATATGGATCTTCAGTATCAAAACTTGATACAGAAACTAAATGTAATAAGAAATGACATCTTTCAATATGTTTTAAAAAATCTAAACCTAATCCACTTCCATTAGCAGCATTTTCAATAATTCCAGGAATATCTGCAAATACTAATCTTTCATCATCATAAGATACAACACCTAATGAAGGTACTAATGTAGTAAATGGATAATTAGCTGTTTTTAAATTAGTATTTGATAATGAATTAACTAATGTTGATTTACCAGCATTTGGTAATCCTAATAATCCAACATCTGCTATATATTTTAATTCAAATCTAATTTTTTTAGATTCACCAAGGTCTCCGTTTTCACACATATTTGGAACACGGTTTCTAGAAGATTTAAAATAGAAATTTCCTCTTCCACCATTTCCGCCCTTACAAATTAAATATTTTTGTCCAGTTTGTAAAATATCTACAACTAATTCATTTTTTTCTTCATCAAATACAGATGTACCTACGGGAACTTTTACATATATGTCATCAGAACTTTTTCCATGACATAATTTTGTTTGTCCATTTTCTCCGTTTTTAGCTTCTATTTTTTTTCTATATCTTAAATCCATTAATGAATTTAAATTGTGATCACCAATGATATAGATGTCTCCACCTTTACCACCATCACCACCTCAAGGGCCACCTTCTGGATAATGAGCTTCTTTTCTTCAAGAGATGATTCCGTTACCACCATTACCAGCTTTTAACAATAAACTACATTTATCTATTAACATTATTCATCTCCATCGATTTCAATATAATTTTTTTCTTTCTCTCTAGATTTTAAAAAAGAATCATTTTCTTTTTTGATTTTTTTTAATTCTTGGTATTCATCTTTTAATTCTTCATAAATAAAAGCTGAATCATTTCCACTCAACAATATTTTAGTTGTAATTGCATTTGTTGAGAAAAAACTTATTAAACCAGCAGTAATTATAATAATAAATCTTGCTAATATTATTCAAATTGAATTTTCTTTAGT
>JARHZT010000052.1 GCA_029258015.1 Malacoplasma sp.
ATGTTTTACAATTAATTTCTGAACCATTAGTAATCAATAAAACTATTTATAAGAATGCTGTATCACATTGAAAAAAATTAAATAATGTAGCTAAATATTTTTTAATTGAATACATTCAATCAAATGATAGATTAGTATATGATTACCAATTTCAATATTTATCAACAATTAAAAATATTTTAGTTAATTCACTAAAAAATTATAATGATGATTTTTTAGATAGTGACTCATACAAAAAAACTAGAGAGAAATTAATTTTTAAATTAGATACACTAGTTGAAAATTATCAAAATACTTCTTCTCATATTTCAGAATTTATAAATAATTCACAAAAATGCATAAATGACCTAATTGAAAAATACAATAATGAAGATTTTAATGATGTTTTCAAAAAATATGAAAACACATTAAAAGAATTAAAAAAATGAGAAGAAATTTATAAATACTCTGCTGAAGGTGTAAATTATTTAGTTGAAATAAAGAAAACTAAAGCTAAATTAAAAGAATTAAAAAATGAATTTGATGAAACATACATCAAGCAAAGTTATGGGTATATTAAAAGTTTTGAAATAACTACTAAAGGTTATATTAAGAGTATTAAACAAAATATGGAATACTCAAAAGATGATATAGATTACACAGTTCATTTCATTAACTTAACTATTCAAAAATTCTTATTACTATTTGTAAAACATTTAAAGAAATATAAATTCTTGGAAAGTGATACAATAAATGAATCTATTAAAAAGATTACGAGTATTATAGAAACACTTTTCCAACCTATTAATGAAAAAATTATGAAATTAAGTGTTTTATTTGAAAACACTACAATTCAAAATAAAAATGTAATAATTCAAAATTTACAAGCATTAAGAATGTTTGGTGAAATGCTTTATATTAGTTTTAAAGATAATAGTTGAAATAATCAAACAATGATTGAAAAGAAATATAATGAAATTTATGAAATTTGTCCTAAATTCAATGATCTTGATAGAATTATAGATTGTTCAATTTACAAAAGAGATGAATTCCATGAAACTATAGAAAAAAATGCATCGTTATATAGAGAGATAGAAACAATCTTTAACTCATTAATTGAACAAAGTATTAAAAGAAAAAATGAACATGTTCAAGAATATGAAAGCTTAAGAAATAATTTAGAATCATTTAAATTAGATTTTAAAATCACTAATGAATTCTATAAAAATGAAAATAACGAAAAAAGAAAAAATGAAAAGATTTTCAATTCAATATTATCTGATTTCAGTTATGCAAAAAATGAAAGAGAAAAATATTTAGAAGAAGTTGTTTTTGTTCCATTACATTCTGAAGAAAGAATAGAACGTTTACACGAAGAAGCTAAAAATATTAGTGAACTAAAAAAAGAAATTAAATTATTGAGTAAAGAATTTAAAAACAAAAACAAAAAAATAGTTGAATCTATTAAATTAAAAATGAAGAGCGAAAAAACTAACACTAGTTCAATTGCTAACTTCTTTTCAAATCTTTCATTCATTAAATATCTAAAAAAAGAAATAGCATTAAGATACAAATCAGTAGATGCATTAAAATTTGAATATAAAAATTCACTAAAAGAAAGTAAACTAAATGCATTCATTTTTGAAAAATCAAGATTCATAAATTGAATGCTTATCCCTTTATTAACTAACTTAATTAAAAAAGATTTAGTTTATAAAGCATTAGACAGTGTTGGATTAAAGAGAGAACATGCATATAGATACCCACATGAATTTTCAGGTGGTCAAAGACAAAGAATTGTTATTGCTAGAGCATTAATTAATAATCCAAAAATAATAATTGCTGATGAACCTATTAGTGCATTGGATGTTTCAATTCAAGCACAAATTATAAATATTCTTCAAGACCTATGAAAAAAACAAAACATGACTATATTATTTATAGCTCATGACTTATCAATGGTTAATTATGCATGTAATAATGTAATAATTATGCATAGAGGAAGAATTTTAGAAAAAGGTAATGTAAATAAAATATTTGAAAATCCTATTCATCCATATACAAGATCTCTTATGAAAGCCACTCCAAAACTTTCAAGAGTTCATGTGGACTTAGCAGCATTTAATGAAGATTTTACATATGACAAAGAATGATCAGCATTTAACAAACCAAGTTTTATTAAAATTAATGGTTCTGATCATGAAGTATATGGTACAAATAAACAAATAGAGGCTTGAATAGAACAATCTAAAAATGAAAATGAAAACTAATGATATTAATAAAAAAATGATTCAAGGTCATAATAAATATATTAATAATGAATCTAACAATGAATCAAAATTAAAATCAGACACATTTTCAAACAATACAAATAAATCCTTAAAATACTCTAAGGGTATTTTTGGATTTATTTTTATTTTTGTATTATGTATAGCAGGATTTTTATTTACATACTTTTATGGGAAAAAGAGTTTATTAGATTCTTTTAGTGTTTCTAGTGCTATTGGATTTTTCTCTTCATTAATTTGATTAACGTCAAGACAATCGTTTAGTTTGAAAATAAAATACTCAAGTAGAAAATTTTGAGATTACATGACATTTAAAGAAAAAAGAAAAGAAAAGAATTTAGTTATTAATTCATTAGCTATTAACAATATTAATTCATTTGATGAATATGAAGAGTATGTAATGAGAGAAAAAAAGAATTCTACAATTACTTTTTATTTTTCATTTGTATTCTATTCTTTATACTTTTTGATTTGTATTATTTTATCTTTTACAATAGTTTAAAAATGATAAACAAGCATTAAAAAATTATAAAAAATATTTAAATCTATTTATATATAAGTTTGAATTTATAGTATAATATTTAGTGTCTTGTTTCAATTGGTGCCTTAGCCAAGTGGTAAGGCAAGGAGCTGCAACCTCCTGAGCGTCAGTTCAAATCTGACAGGCACCTCCAAAAATGCACCCTTAGCTCAATTGGATAGAGCGTCTGGCTACGGACCAGAAGGTTATGGGTTCAACTCCTATAGGGTGCGCCAATTAAGATATTAAAATTATTTTTTGCTTTCGGGATGTAGCTTAGCTTGGTAGAGCACTTGGTTTGGGACCAAGGGGTCGCAGGTTCGAATCCTGTCATCCCGACCATTGGCAGAGTATCTCAGTGGTTAGAGAACTCGGCTCATACCCGAGGTGTCGAGAGTTCGAATCTCTCCTCTGTCACCAATTAATGGAGCTATAGCTCAATTTGGTTAGAGCCCCCGACTCATAATCGGTAGGTTACAGGTTCAAGTCCTGTTAGCTCCACCATTAATAAATAAAAAAAGTAATATTATTAAAATATGATATACTAAATATTTTGCTATGTGGTAAAATATTCTTTGTGGAGGAATACCCAAGCCTGGTTGAAGGGATCGGTCTTGAAAACCGAAAGGTGCAGAAATGTACGCGGGGGTTCGAATCCCTCTTCCTCCGCCATTTTAAAATATATAACGTTCGCGGGATGGAGCAGTTGGTAGCTCGTCAGGCTCATAATCTGAAGGTCGTAGGTTCAAGTCCTACTCCCGCAACCATTGGTCCTGTGGTGTAGTGATTAACATGCCTCTCTGTCACAGAGGAGATCGCGGGTTTGACTCCCGTCAGGACCGCCATTATGGTTTCGTAGCTCAGTCGGTAGAGCAACGGACTGAAAATCCGTGTGTCGGCGGTTCGATTCTGCCCGAAACCACCATTATAAATTTTTATACTAAACTAAACTATTGCAAGAAATTGCAATAGTTTAGTTTTTTTAATTTTTGTGTATTTTTAGTTAATTTGTGTATAATCCTTAATAAATTTATTAAAGGATTATAAGATAAAAAAATATGAAAAAAGGATTTAAGAAATTTACAATGTTGATCCTTGGGACATCTTTAATTGCTGTACCAGCAGTTTCTTGTGGATCGAATAATAATATTGGGAATGTAATATCTCCCGAAAAACCTTCTATTCCAGGTACTCCTGGAATACCTTCACAAAGTATAGTAGACACTGAAATAAAAGAATCTATAAATGTAAATTTAAAATCATTTAAGAGTATGAACTCAAATGACTTCTCATTAACTCAAAGTAAGGATGACTTTTTAGCTAATGGAAAATTTGAACAATATAAAGGATATGTAAAAGATAAAGTAAATAATGGTGGTGTTGCACCAAGCACAAACACAAGCATCGATAGTTTGAGTCAAGATAATATACAACAAGACATATATATGTATTTATTTAACTTACATAAGATAAATCAATCTATTTCTTTCTATTCTCCAAAATTTGAAAACAACAATAGTTCAAATGAAATTGGATTTGGAGTAGATACTAATAAAGTAGACTTTAAATTAGAATTACAAGTATTTGCTACAGAAAATACAATTTTTGATATCGAAGGAAAAAGAATTGTATTGAAGAAAGGTGATGCTAAAACATTAACTATTACTGCTTCAGATACAATAATAAAACCTACATTAAACTGATTTGTAGATAGCTACTATTTAGGCTGATCAATTGAAAAAGCAATATTTAATTTGGATGGCACAAATTGAGAAGTTAATAATTTAAATGTTAGTAGAAATAGTTTTAGTCATACATTCAAATATAAGTTCTTAAACTTAACAAACAGTAAAAGTTATTTTGATTTAAAAAACTTATATGAAAAAGACATTTACAAAATTGATAGTAAATTCTTACAAGAGAATGTAGAAAAAACATTAACTCAAGACATTATTAAATATTTAGGATATGCTGATATTGGAAATGATATATTAGGTGTATTAACAACTAATCCAAGTATTGATGAATTGATAAAAAAAATATCAAAAGATATTATTGAGATTTTAGTAATGGAAAAGATTCTTCCGGCTGAAGTTAAAGGATTCTTAGTAGATTCATTAACTAGTAATGAACCGTTTATTAATGTTATTGAAAATAATAGAAACGCTATAAAACAATTATTGGCATCTATTATTGGTGATGTAGCAGAAGTTGCTAATAAATATATAGATATGATAAAACCAGGAATTAAAGAAGATAGTCCTGAATATCATGAGATAAATCAGATACTTCAAATATTGCCTGAAAATATTAAACCTCTTGTATCTAAAATAGTATTGGAAGATTTTTTAGGTATTAAAGGAAATCCTAAAGCATTATTAGATATTGTTATTGATAACTATAACGGTATATTTGAATTAATAGGCAATAAAGACAAAACTATTTTAGCGATTAATGATATATTAAAAATGTTGTTAACAAAAGATCCTACAACAGGTAATTTAAATAAGATATTTGATGTTTTATTCGCTAAACAAAACAAAGAAAAAATAGTTGGAATAATAAAAAACTTAATAACAACTCCATCTGAAAATCTTGATTTAATATTAAAGAATTTAATTGTTGAAAATGTAAATCTTAACTCTGAGAATTTTGTTAAATTTTTAGATAGTATTTATAAATTCACCAGCACATTCTTCGAAAAAAATGAAAATTCTACCTCTATAGAGAACAAGTATAAAAATTTAGAAATCACTAAATCATTTGTTGATGGTAATCTTCCTAAATTAGATGAAAGCAATAATACAATTAATTTCAAATATCAATTTCAGATAACTTTAAAAAAAGAAATGGTGTTAAATTTTGTACCTTTAAAGAATTTAATTTCAAAAGATAGTTTAAATCAAACAGTAGTAGAAGTGCTTTTGAAACTGATAAAAACTATTGAACTTCCGCCAGGATTAAAACCGTTTAAACCCGCAATAGAAGGGATTATTAAAAAATTAAAAACATCTGATATAGATGATGTCATTAAAAAAGTCTTACCAAATAGATTA
>JARHZT010000074.1 GCA_029258015.1 Malacoplasma sp.
TTTGCTTAATGATCTTTAAAAAACTATTTATTGATATCTTTTCAAATTTATCACTCATAAATATTTTACAAAAATCTCCTTTCTTATTAAAGAATTAAAAATATCTTCATAATATAAAAAACAAAAATCTAAAAAATGTAACAAAAAAAGGGTAAAAACACCTTAAATTTTACTTAATTCATTTTTGATTGTTGGACATTTTTTAATCAACTTAATGTCGTTTTCAATATTATCTATTCTTGAATTTAACCTATTTTCAACATCTTCAATCTTTTTGTTTAATCTATGCTCTACATCATCAATCTTTTTATTTAATCTATATTCTACATCATAAATCTTTTTATTTACAGATTCAAATCCATCTTTTACTATTGTTGCTAATTGATTTAATGTCATTTTAGTATCCTCCATATTTTGTTGATGATATGCATTAATAAGAATTTGGTCATACACATGATTTTGCTTCAAAACCTTGTACTCAATCTTAGCTTTTTGCTTAATGATCTTTAAAAAACTATTTATCGATATCTTTTCAAATTTATTTCTCATAAATATTTTACAAAAATCTCCTTTGTTATTAAAGAATTAAAAATATCTTCATAATATAAAACACGATTTTCTTAAAAATGTTACATATTTATAAAAATTAATGAATTTAAAAAAACTATTAATACAGATAGTAAATAAATTTAAAAAAATTATTTAAATATAAATAGATTGTTATAATAGAGAGGAATAACAATATTAAATAAACAATTTGTGTCTTAATATTGTTAAGTTTTTGTATAAAAGCAACTGATTAAATAACAACAAAAAAGAGGAAATATGAATAACCAAATAAAAAAGTCTAAGAAGACTTCCAATTTTTTGGACAATAAAAGAAATGAAAATAAAACAAGTTCTATTTCTAAAAAAAATCCAAAGAAAATAATTAGAAAAGAAGTCAAAGAAAACACAAAAATAGAAAATAAAAAAGATTTTTTAGAAAATAATGAAAAAATACAACAAAATCAACCAAATAAAAATATGAATTTCGACATAAAAAAAATTCCATCAGAAGAAAAAGTTGATTACTTAGGATTTAAAAAATTCAAACAGACAAATGAATTTAGAAATGAAAAAGATAAAACTTATATTTATGCTTTAGGTGGTTTAGGAGAAGTTGGGAAAAATTCTTATGTTATAGAACATAATAAAGAAACAATAATGGTTGATTATGGTATTAAGTTTGCAAGTAGTGACCTACTTGGTATTAATGGTATAGTACCAAATTATGCTTATTATGTAGAAAATAAAAGACCAATAGATCATTTATTCATAACTCATGGTCATGAAGATCACATAGGTGGATTACCTTACATAGTTAAAGGTGCTGATGTTAAAAGAATTTATGCTCCACCATTAGCAGCTGAATTAATTAAAAGAAGACTTTCAGAGTTTAAAGAGATTAGCAATCTTCCAGAAATTATTGTTTTTGATGACAATTCCAAATTTAAAACTAAATATTTTGAAGTAGATTTTTTTAGAGTATGTCACTCAATTCCAGATTGTTTTGGTTTATTCATTAAAACTCCAGATGGTAATGTAATGAGTGCTGGTGACTATAGATTTGACTTTGGTAAAGATACAGATGACACAAATATTCATAAAATAATTGAAATGTCTAATAGAAAAGTGGATGTGTTTTTAGCAGAATCAACTAATAGTGATCAACCAGGTTTTAGTGAGACAGAAGATACAATTATAGATAACATTCATGTTTTAATTAAAAAAGCTAGAGGAAGAATATTTATAGCTACATTTGCTTCAAATCTTGGAAGAATAGAAAAGATTATTGAAAGAGCAATAAATTGCAATAAGAAAATATGTATTATGGGTAGAAGTATGGAAGCTAATATTAAGACTTCTAGAAAACTTGGATACTTAAGATTGAATGAAACAGATTTTATATCTTCAAAAGAAGTTTCTAATCATAAAGATAATGAAGTTGTAGTTATTTTAACTGGATCACAAGGTGAAGAAATGGCTGCCTTAAATTTAATGTCAGAAAACAAATACCAAAAAATTTCTTTAAAACCATCAGACACAATAGTTATGTCATCTAATCCAATTCCAGGTAATTTTTTAAGTGTTGATAATTTAATTAACAAATTATTTAAATGTGGTGTAAATGTAATACAACATACAAACAACTATAAAATTCATGCATCTGGACATGCTACAAAACAAGAACAACAGTTAATGGTTAAGTTGATTAAACCTAAATATGTAGTTCCAATTCATGGGGAAGCAAAAATGCTTAAATCCATGAGACAAAATTGTGTAGAAATTGGATATGATAGAAAAAATATATTTTTATTAGCTAATGGATTAAAAGTAGAACTAAACAATCATGAATTAATACCAACAGATCAATATATTGATGCAAGGCCTTTATATATTGATAGAAAAACATCTTCTCTTGGTATAAGTAATTTAATTGATGAAAGAAGAGTTTTATCTGAAGAAGGTATTTTTCATGTACTTTTAATGATTGATTTTGAAAAGAAAAAATTGATTAAAAATCCAATGATAGCAACAAGAGGTTGTTTTTATGCTAAAGATGCATCAGCACTAGTATCAAAAATATCTTATGTTATCAAAGATGAAGTAGAAAAGATTTTAAAATCTGACAAGAAATTTGATAAATCAAAAATTGATGAAATTATTACTAAAAATGTACGTTACTATACATGAAAAAACAAAAGAAAAAATCCTGTTGTAACAAATACAATTATTAGTAGTTAAATTTTAGTTTTTTCTTATAATATTATGGGTAATATATGAAAAATTTAAATACAGCAACAAAAAGGAATAACAAAGCATTAGAAAAATTCTTTGGTAGCAAAGAGTTTATTATTCTGATGTTTTCTCTTTTTATTCCATCAGCACTACAACAATTGATAACAACATCTGTAACTTATGTTGATACCTTTTTCATTGCAGGTTTTGCACCAGGGAATATTTTCATTGATGGAGTTCATGAAACTATAGCTAATCCTGGTTCTATAGCAAAAACCTCGGTTGGGATAGCAACATCCGTTTATAATTTTCCTTTGATGGTAATATTAGGGGTAGCATCAGGGATAGGATTGGTTACAGCACAATATTATGGTGCTCAAGATAAAAATAAGTTGCAACAAACTATTATTTATAAAATGATTATAGGTCTTATATGTGTCCTACCTTTTGCTATTGTAATGATGGTTATGCCTGAACAAATAATTAGGGTAACAAGAAATACTTTTGGTGAATTAGAAGGTAATTCGAAATACATTAATGAAGCAGCTTCAACATATTTATTTTATTTAGGTCCTTCACTATTCATTACTATGTTAGTTTACACATACAGTTTTTCATTTAGAGAAATTGGAACACCGAAAATACCTTTAATAGCATCTATATGTTCAGTGTTTGCAAATATAATACTTGATCCATTATTAATTATTTTTGAAAAAGATTTAAATGCTGCAGTTAGAAATATAGCTTTATCTACATTAGCATCTAGAACTATAGAGCTTATAGTTATGCTTACATACATCTATGTAAAAAAACAACAATATTTAATGATAACTAGTGTTAAATTAGATTGAAAAACATTTACTAATACAATGAAAAATTCATACTTGGCAATTCTTAATGATAGTTTATATGGGTTTGCTACTTTATTCTTAGTGATTTGTTTATTAGTTTATAGCGAATCATCACATGACGCATTTACAACAGTATCTATAATTATTCAGTTTACAACTGTTATCTTTCCAGGAATGGCAGCAACATGTGCGGTACTAGTTGGAAGTGAACTTGGAAATAACAACATAGCTCAAGCTAAAAGAAATAGTGTTTATTTAATTTTATGAGGATCAATAATCACGCTTGGATTTGCATTCATATTATTTATATTATCGCTATTCATAAATCCATTATTGTCGCCACCTCCTCCAACTGATGATCCGCTTAATGATCCAATATATGGTCAATGAAAAGAAAATCAAATATTAGCATTACATGCAGAATGAATAATGATGCCTATTATATTTAGTCAAGGATTGTTCTCGATTCTTTATTATTCTATTAAAGCAGGCGGATCTAAATTTATTTTCTTTACAGATGGATTTGTGATGTCAATATGATGCATATTATTTGGTTCATTAATTTATACAAAAACATTAAATCCAACTAATATATCTCCATTGATGCTTTTCTTCTTAGTTGAATTCAATCAAATAGCGAAAGCGATTTGTTCATTCATATTTTATAAGTGATCAAACTGAGCTCAAAATATTACTACATAGACATATGACCATTATTGAAATAGAAATAAAAAATTGATAAAATTAAAACCAAAGTGGAATGATAATTGAATATGTATAGTGTAAAGTTTTGAATTTTAGAAGCAATCGTATTTTGCTTTTTTGTATTATGAATGTGCTTCATACTAAATTATTATGGTGCAATTGATTTTGGAATTTCATTTTTACCAAAATTGGATTGAGATATAATTTATACAGAAGATGCATTTTCTAAGGTAGCGGGATTTGCTACTATAAAAGACATTGGAGCTACTTTAATAATTATTGGTAGTGGTGTCTTTATAACTTATATAGGTGCAATGATAAAAATGTTCATGTCAACAAGAATGTCTAAAATATTATTATTTTGATTAAATGTATCATTTATATCATTATCATTAATAGCTGTTACATTAGGTTCCTTATTTGTAACTTTAAACTTATAATTTTATAAGTTGTAGTATAATATTAAGGTACTTTATGGCGGTTATGGTGAAGCGGCTAACACACCTGACTGTGACTCAGGCATTCGCGGGTTCAATCCCCGTTAACCGCCCCATTTAAAAATTACAAAAAATAGCATAAAATTTTCTTAATTTATGCTATTTTTTTTATTCTATATCTTATATAATTTATTTATATAGTTTGATTAAACATATAAAGAGGATTACAAGATAAGTTTTACTTATCTTATTTAGGTATTTATGAATATTAAGCAAAATAAAAAGATAATGATACACGCATACAAGCGTAATGGCTGGTTGTATCGTGTTTGAGAGTACCCTGAAGTACTTGAATGTAATGAAAAAATAGTTGTAGTTTCATTAATGAACTCAAAAGTTATAACTAATGAAAAAAACTCTAAGAGAAATTTCATCTCAAAGAATATTAAAAATTCTTTTTGATTCTTTTTTCCAGGCAAATGATACAATATTGTCGCTACAATTAATGCTAACAATGTTGTTAATTATTATGTAAATATAGCTTCACCTTTTATTTATGAAGAAGAAGCGATTAAATATTTTGATTTTGATCTAGATATTAAAATGAAAAGTAACACACCAGCTGTTTATAAAATATTAGATAATGATGAATATAAAGAAAATAAAGTTGATTACAACTACGAAGATGAAGTAATCTTCAATTGTGAAAAAACATTAAAAATGTTTGAAAATGAAGAATTTAGACAAAAAATAATTAATTTTATTTCTCCAAAAATGCTAGCATTTTTATCTAAAAGAAGAAAAGGTTAATTTATGGAAAATAAAAAAGATGCAAAAGTTCTATCTCCTATTGAACAATATTATGAATCAATAATTGAAAAAGCTAATAGTTTAGTAGAACAAAAAAAATTAAATGAGGCATTAGCAATTTTAGAAGATGAATTAGATACCCCATATATCCCAAAAGAACAAGAAGAAATTCTTGAGGATTTAGCTAATTCTATAATGGCTGAAATGCAATATTTTAATGGATTAGATAAATACGAAAAAATGCAAAAAGAAGAACTTTTAGAAGCATCATTTTTAAAAGGTAATTTAGATAAAATGGCTTTTTCATTATATTGCGAAAGATATGGTGAAAATTTTTCAGATGAAGATAAGAAAATGTTTGAATATTATCTTTCTACTAAGAAAATGAAAAATGAAGATAAAGTCTTTTTGTTTTTAAAATTAATATTTCATAAAGTTGATAATAAAGTTTTGTATTACAACAAAATGCTTGATAAAGAATTTTTGCTAGATATTCAAAAAACTAAAATTTACAATCAAATAGAATTGTATGTGGAATCTGAAAAAATAATTGAAGATTTAACTATAAAAGAACCTTCAATCTTAAAATATTGCAACTCATTATTGTGATCAATTTATATTTATAACTTTCCACAAGTACCTGAATATGATGCTAAAAATTTAGCTTATTCTATTTTTGATTACATGATGAATTCATTAACTGGTAGTAAAACAGATTCAAATAATCATATTTTTGAATATATTGAAAATATTATGAATCATTTTGAAAAAGAAAACCAAGAATATTAATAATCAGAATTAATTTAAACATTTTCTTAATGTTTGAATGATTCTGATTTTTACTTTTTAATTATTTTGAATTAATATTCAAAAAATATATAATATGTATTGAATAAAATCTTAAGGAACCTTATGCTTTCTAAATCAATAGAAAAAATAAACATCAATAATTATCAAAAATTGCAAGATGCAATAAACAAAATTGATAACAGTTTTATGGTGTCTGCACTAAATTTATATAATTGAAAATTTTATAATATTGATGTCTTTTTTAAAATTACTGATAAAGCAGTTTTTCTTTATTCACATTCAAATAATTTTCAAGACACATACATATTTAGACCAATTATTTCAAAAGAAGATGAACCCAATATAAAAGACTTTTACATTGAATCTATTAATAATGTTAAAGATTTCATTAAAGGTTCTAAAAAAATAAGACTAGCATCTCATTATGAAACAGATTTAAGTTTATTTGAAAATGCTGTTGAAGGTGATTCTTTTAATGCAGCATATATTTATAAAACAGAAAAACTTAAATATATGTCTGGTAAAAAGATGCAAAAGAAAAGAAACTTTGTAAATTTTTATACAAAGAACTATGAAGAAAAATCTAAATTAATTAAGTATGAAGATAAGTACTACAATGATGTAATAGAATTTTGTATAAAAGAATCAATTAATCCTGAAACTTTAAAAGTTAGAGAAACTGAAATAAATAGTGCAAAAGAATTAATCAAATTAAACCTAGATAATGCAATAGGTTCTATCTTGTTTTATGAAGATGAAATGGTTGGTTTCACATATGGATATATAATCAACAATAAATTTGAAATTTTTATAGAAAAAGCTAATAGTAAATTAAAGGGAAGTTATCAATATCTTTTATCTCATAACTTGCAATTAAATGATGTAAATGTTGAATGAGTAGATAGACAAGATGATATGAGTAGTGGTAATCTTGAAAAGTCAAAAAGAAGTTATTATCCTGAGATAATTTGAAAATTAATGTTTTTTCAAATAGACAACAATTTTTAGAGTTTAAAAATAAAATTTGGGATATATTCAAAATTTAGTTAAAATTAAAGAATATATGTTGATTACAAATATGTTGTTTTCAGAAAGGTCTTCATGGTTTTAACATATAAAGAAATAATTCAATATGTTGGTAAAGATAAAGAAGTTATAAAAAAAGATTTTTTGAACTTCTTATATAAGACGGATAAAATAGTTGAATCAAAAATAAATGAAATTATAGATATAGTTTCATTTGTTGAAACATTAGATCCAAGCATTGAAAATATTGAACAAATGCACTTTTTATTATTTAATACTTTCTTAAAACACGAACATGATCTAATATTCTTTTTAGAGAATAAAAAAAGCAATTTCATAGCATTATTTAATGTTGAAATTAAAAATAATTTACAACAACTTAAAAAGCAAATGAAAAATCATTTGGTTTTTTTTAACAAAAGATTATTAAATAAAAATGTTATGTTTTTTGGGGTTCTATATTTACCTGATAAAAAAGTAACAAAAATTTATACATTAGAAAATGATGAAATGGTTGAATGAAATGGGACATTATCTTCAATCATTAAGTTATTTTTGAAAAATAACTTTACTTTTAATACTAATCCTGAAAAAAACTTAATGAAATTAGATATGAACTTTAATGAAAAACTATTATTGGTTGCCAATAAAAGTTTAGAACTTACAAGTCATGAAATAAATTTAGTTAAAATGGTTAGTGATTCAGTTAAGAAAAATAAAGTAACAATTGTTGATATTAATGTTGATTTTCAATTCTCTATAATTCCTTTTGAGTTGTTTTTAAATAAATATAAAAACAAGAGTGAACTTATTATTTTAAATAGAGTTATAGGTAAACAACTGTTGCAAAACTTTAGTGACAATCAATGGTATTTAAATGTATTTTATGATGCAAATGATGTTGAACTTACAAAAGACAAATCAAATATCACAGGAATAGTTATTGATGCTCAAAATCTTAGTTTAAAAAAGATTTTAGAGCTTTCATTGTTGTATAAAAAAGTAATACTATTTGGAACAAATAAAGAAAACATTGTTGATTCTAAAATTATTAATCTAAACAAGTTAAATTTAGACTTACAAAATTTAGGTGTTGATGTGCAATATATTGAATACAATTCATTTGCTGATTTATCTTCAAACAAGCATTTTGATAATTTAGTTAGATATTTATTTTTACCTGACAAAATTAAATTAGATCAAACAGTTTCTTTTTCGAAATCTATTAATTTAATGGATGATTTAAAATCATTTTTAAAACATTTTGAAAGTATAGATGACAAAAAATATAGCAAACAAATGGTTGTTTATGTTGATTATAATAATCCGAAGTTGGAAGATAAATATTTATTCTATAAAGCATTGAATTCTAAAAATTCAAACATAATAATTCAAAATGCTAATTTTAAAAATTTATCTTATAATGTTGACTATTTGTTTTTGATGATAAACATGGATTTAGAAAAAATAAAAAAGAATTCTTTTATTTTAAGCAACATAATTAAGACATGCAACAGGACTCAAAAAGAATTAATAATACTACCTTCATCTAAAAAAGAATACTTTGAATTGAAAGATAAGTTAGTTAAAGTGTGTATAAATAATTTAGAAAAAGTATAATATCTAAATTATTTTTTTTTATTACTCTATAATTAAAAGTTGTAAAAATAATTTAGAATCTATAAATAATATTTGGATTTTTACATTTAATAATATAAAGGAAATAAAATGAGTAATTTTAAAAATACATTGTTAATGCCAGAAACTCTATTTGAAATGAAAGCTAATTTATCAGTTAAAGAGCCTAAAATTCAAGAAAAATGAGTAGCTAATGAAATAGAAAAAAAAGTTCTTAATAAAAACCAAAACAATGATTCATTTATTATTGCAGATGGTCCACCATACGCAAATGGTAACTTACATACAGGACATGCATTAAATAAAATATTAAAGGACATTATTTTACGTTACAAATCTCTTGCAGGATTTTATACAAAATTCATTCCTGGTTGAGATACACATGGTTTACCAATTGAACAAGAATTAATTAAAAAAGGTAAAAACATAGATAAAAATTTATCTGTTATTGAAAAGAGAAAAAATTGTAAAGATTTTGCTATGGAAAATGTTTACAAGCAAATGGAACAATTTAAAAAGCTTGGTATTCTTTCAAAAATGACTAATGAGTTTTATGTAACATGTGAATCAGATTATGTAATTAGACAGTTAAAAATTTTTAATAAGATGTTACAAAAAGGTTTAATCTTTCAAGATTTAAAACCAGTTTATTGATCATGAAGCAGTCAAACAGCATTAGCTGATGCTGAAATAATTTACAATGATGTAGAATCTGATTCTATTTATGTATCTTTTGAAATTTCTCAAGAAAATAATTTTGTAAAAAAAGGCGACAAAATTATTATTTGAACAACAACACCGTATACTCTTCCATCAAACTTAGCAGCAGCAGCACATCCTAAAATAACTTATTGTAGAGTGTTTGCTGATAATAATCACTATGTAGTTGCTAAAAATCTTTTAGAAGATTTAACAAGTGTGTTTGCGTGAGAAAATCCAAAAATTGAAAATGAATTCTTAGGTATCGAATTAGAAAACATTGAATACAACCATCCTTTATATGATAAAAAAGGAAAAATTGTAGTTGATGAATATGTTTCTTCTGAAAATGGTACAGGGATAGTTCATAATGCACCAGGTTTTGGACATGAAGACTACTTAGCTTGTAAAAAATATGGAATTAAACCATTCTGTCCAATTGATCAATATGGTAAATTTACAGAAGAAGTAAATGATGCTGAATTAGTAGGATTATTTTATTCAAAAGCTAATGAAATTATTATTAAAAGACTTCAAGATAAACATTTATTAATGAAGTATCAAAAAATTATTCACTCAGCAGCTCATGATTGAAGAACTAAAAAACCAATTATTTATAGAGCTACAAAACAATGATTTGTAAATATTAAAAAAATTGAATCAGAAATTTTAGCAGAATTAAATAATGTAAAATCCGTTGATCCATCAATCATTAAGAAAATGAAAGAAATGATATCCAACCGTCAAGAGTGATGTATTAGTAGACAAAGACTTTGAGGAGTGCCAATTCCTATAATATACAAAGATAATGTAGCATTAACTGATGAAAAATTAATGAACAACATTATTGATGAATTAGAAAAAAGAGGAGTTGATGCTTGATATCAAGATGATGTAAGTACATTCTTAACAAATGATTACAAAGCAGATGAATCATTTGTTAAAGAAAAAGATATCATGGATGTTTGATTTGATTCAGGTACAAGTTATTCAGTTTTACAAAAAAATAATTTAAGTTATCCAGCTGATTTATATTTTGAAGGCAAAGATCAATTTAGAGGTTGATTCAACTCTTCATTAATAACATCAGTAGCAGCATTTGATAAATCACCATATAAAACTCTTTTAACTCATGGATTTGTATTAGATGATAAAGGTAATAAAATGTCTAAATCATTAGGAAATGTTATTGATCCATTGCAAATTTGTAAAGAATATGGTGCTGATATTTTAAGAATATGAGTAGCATCTGTAGATTATTTAGAAGATGTAAGAATCTCAAAAGATATCATTGCTCAAAATGCTGAATTATATAGAAGAATAAGAAATACATTATTTAGATTTATCTTAGGTAACTTAAAAGATTTTGATATTACTAAACATAATAATATACAGTACAGTAATGCAGATTTATTCATATTAAATACTTTAGAAAAAGATATGAAGTTAATTAAAAATGCATATGATAAATATGACTTTAAACAAATTATTAAAATAGTTTCTAAAAATGTAGCAGATCTTTCATCATGATATTTTGACTATGTTAAAGATTCTTTATATTGTGATAAAAAAGAAGATGCAAAAAGAATTGCAATTCAAGCAACGCTTTATCATGTATTAAGCAATTACTTAATAGCATTAGCTCCAATTATTCCTCACACTTGTGAAGAAGCATATGAGTACTTTAATAAAGCTAATAAATTAGAATCAGTACACTTAGAAAGTTTTGTTGAATTTAAATTAGAAGAAAATCAAAAGATTAATTTAAGTGATTGAGAAGAGTTTTTTAGCTTAAAAGATTTAATTTATGCTGCAATTGAAAAACACAGGAAAGAAAAAACAATTTCTTCTAAAGGTGAAGCATTAGTGGTTATTAAATCAAATAATAAACCTAAGTTTTCTTTAGAAACTTTACAAGAATATTTAGCAGTTGCAAAAGTTGTGTTTGAACAAACAAATGACAACCAAACAACAATTGATATTCAAAAATCTGATTATACAAGATGTGAACGTTGTTGAAATTATTATGAAACAAATACAATTGTAGATTCAGCATGTACTAGATGTACTAATGCAATAAAGTAATTTTTGAATAATTAAAAAAATAGAAAATTAAATTTAGATTTTTTGTCTAAATTTATTTTTTTTATTTGCTGTGGCTAACTATATTTTTCATTTTAAAAGTGTACAATAGGAATAAGGAGTTTTATATTGATAATAATTCCGAGAAAATGAGGTTTAAAAAATGAAAAAATTATTAAAGAAAAGATTAGGGTTAATAGTAGCAAGTGGTTTAGCTATAACTTCTGGTGTAGGAATAGGTGTTGCATATGCAGTAAATGCACAAACTAGTATATCACCAACAATTGAACATATACTTCAAAGTCCAACTGAAACTATAGCAAATGATATTGATAAAGAAGAAATTGGTACAGATACAATTGATTCAACTGCTACAGATGACAGTATAACAGTTGAAACTACAAAACCAACAATAGATAACAACACTAGTGTAGCTAAAACTACATCAATGGAAATATCATTATTGGATGAAAAAACACAAACATATACAGTAAGCATTACTAATGTAGATTCACAAAAAGGTACAGTAACTTTTGAAGGTGGTGCATCAACTATGGTAGCAACTCCAGGTCAAACAATAACATTAAAAGTTACAACTAATGAACCTGATAAATTTACATTAAAAGATTTAAGAGTACATGCAATCGAAAACACAGCAATAAATTTAGGAGTTATAAAAGTTGATAGTGAAACATTTACATTTGTAATGCCTGAAGAAACTATTGAAATGATGGGTGGTCAAATTCCAAACCCATTTTATGGAGAAAGTAAAAAATTAGAAGTTGAAACTCTTTGAACAGAAACAAAATTAAATGATTGAACATATGAATTCAATACAAAAACATATAACTTACACTTAACTGAAAATGTAGTGTGAGATGATGAAGCTAATCCAAATTTAAAATTAGTAAATAATCAATGATCATCAGTATTTAGAGTTTATATGAATGGTTTTGACTTCACTATTAAAAACTTTACAGTTCCAAGTGGATGTCAAGTAGAATTTTTAAATAATGATGACAATACATTTACAGATAAAAGACCAACTGTATCTTTAGCTAAAGATGGTAACTTCATAATGGATGGAGTAATTGGTAGATGAGGTTCAGTACACTTTGATAATAGTGTAGGACTTTGTTTAGAATAATTTAATTTATATTTTTAGTAAAAAAAACATTGAATAAGAAAACTATTCAATGTTTTTTTTATGTTTTAACCACTATTTTAAGCATTTTAAGAGTAATTTAATAAAAATATGAGTAAATATTACCAATATATGTTAAATGTGTTTGAAATGGCTTAAAAAAAGACTTCTTTACAGAAGTTTTAATTTTTTAATTGTCTATTAATATTATTTTCAAGTTTTTCTGATTCAAAAATCTTTTCATTACAATTGGCTTTTAATAAATTGTAAATTGGATTGAATACATAATGTTTTTCAATTGATGTTGTTACAAGTTCTTGATAATCATCTTTAAAAATATCTTTCATCTTTTCAATTGCTTTTAGTTCACCCTGACAAATAATATCTACTTCACTTGGTGAAAATGATAAATTATTGATAATTTCTGAAAAACCATAACTTGAATATATTTTTTTACTAATTAATAAGTTTTTATTTCAAATAATGTTGTTGAATGAATTTTTAATATGGTAAAAAAGTTTTCTACATTTAGCTATTGACTCATTTTTAAGTTCAATAATTTGAATCATGAATTGAAATCAATTTATTTTTTCCGATTTAACATTTTCAAAAATTGCATCTATCTTATCTTTGTTTTTTAAATATGTATTAGTAAATGGTCATGATCAGTAAACATCTTCATATAGTATTGCTTCTGAATGTGAAATCAATAATATTGCTACATCGTTTGTTAATTCATCAAATGAATTTTTTAAAATGATTTCATAAATAAATTGGAATAAATAAAAATTTGTAAATGGATCAATCATTTTAAATGTCGAGTGAAATTCTGTTTCTTTATATAAATTATTTAAAAGCTCTAATTTATCTGCATCAATTTTTTTAAAATTTTTAATTATAGGTAAATCTTTAATGGAACAATCATAATTAACTTTTGAAAGTATTTTTAAAAATGGATTATCTGATATTTTATTATTTCAAAAGTTGTTATCATACTTGAAAAACGAATGAATGTTCATTTGTAAATTAGTTGTAAAATCAATATAAATTCTTGCTTTTAATTCATTATCAAATAAACATAGTTTGTCATCAATCATAATAATTTTTTTAATTAAAATATCAATCATATTTAAATTGATATCTCTATTCTTAAAAAAAGATATTGCATCAATATAATTTAATAATTGATAATAAATTGGAAAAAATTTGTTTGTTTCTAGTTTTATCTCTTCGTTTATCTGTAATGAATCACAAACATATTTACTAAAGATTTCTATATTTTTTTCATCTTTATAAAAATATTCTTTATAAACTCTTGAGTTATTAATGTTTTGATTAACTGTTTTTAATATTTTCTTACTTAACATAATAAACCTAGTTCTTGTCTTTTGATAATGCTGTTCAACATTTTTCACAATATGATTCAACATCTGATAAAAAATTATTTTTTTCAATAAAATCAAATAATTTTATTATTCATCAAAATGAGAAATATCTAGTGTGATCATATGA
>JARHZT010000020.1 GCA_029258015.1 Malacoplasma sp.
AGTTGGATCACAATTATATTTAAAAGCTAAAAAATCTTTAAATGATGGTGGTAAATTTGGTGTTAATGATGAAAACTTTTTATCTGGAGCAAATATTTCAGTAGCTATAAGTGATGATTTCATGGAGGCTGTTGAAAAAGATGAAATGTGAGAATTGAAATATCCAGATATCCAAAGATTCACAAAAGAACAAAAAGAATTTTATGACAGCCAATGACATAAGATAGCAGATGTTAGAGTATGAGAAAAAATGGGATTGCCAACTAGAACATACTACAAGATTGAAGCTAAAGAATTATGAAACCTAATTAACTTCTGTGCAAGATATAGCGCTGAACCTGGTGTATTTTTTATAGATACAGCAAATAAAATGACTAATGCACAAATTTATGATCAAAAAGTAGTTTGTACAAACCCTTGTGGTGAACAACCATTATCACCATATTCTGTTTGTAATTTAAGTGCAATTAATTTAGCAAACTTTGTAAATAAACAAACTAGTGAAATTTTATTTGATAAATTAAAAGAAACAGTATCTATAGCAATTAGAATGCAAGATAATGTAATTGATGTAACACCATACTTCTTAGAAAAAAATAAAGAACAAGCTAAAGGTGAAAGAAGAATCGGATTAGGTGTTATGGGATTACATGACATGTTAATTTGAGCTAATAAAAGATATGGTAGTGATGAAGCAAATGAATTAGTTGAAGAAGTTATGAAAACAATAGCTGAAGCAGCATATGACTCATCAGCAGAATTGGCTAAAGAAAAAGGTGTGTTCCCGTTCTTGAGTAATGAATTAATAGCAGATTTTTCATTACTTCCATTTGTTCAAAAATTAAATCCTGAAATTAGAAAAAAGATTGCTAAATATGGAGTTAGAAACTCGCACTTATTAACAATTGCACCAACAGGAAGTACTGGTACAATGGTTGGGGTTTCAACAGGATTAGAACCATTCTTTGCTTTTGAGTATTACAGATCTGGAAGACTTGGAACAATGATAAAGGTGAAACAAAAAATTGTTTCTGAATGATTAGAAATTAATAATAAAGGAATTTATGATGAAAATAATCTTCCAGACATTTTTGTTTCAGCAATGCAATTAACTCCAGAAGAACATGTAAAAGTTCAAACAGTAATTCAAAAATGAGTTGATAGTTCAATTTCAAAAACTGTAAATGCTCCAAAAGAATATACAGTAGAACAAGTAGCAAAAATTTATGAAACATTATATAAATCTGGTGCAAAAGGTGGAACAGTTTATATAGATGGTTCAAGAAACAGTCAAGTATTAAATTTAGTTGAAGATGAAGATACAGAAGAATTTGCAAAAGAAATAGCTACTGAAGAAGTTGAAGGTGTTGAAGTGGGTCAAATTTGTCCTTTATGTAAAAAAGGAAAAGTTGTTGTAATGGGTGGTTGTAACTCATGTGATTCATGTAATGCACAATTAAAGTGTGGATTATAAAATGATATATGCATATTATGGTGATGGCCAAGGTAAAACTAGTGCATTAAATGGTGTACTTTTAAGAGCAATGGCTGTTTCATCAAAAATTTTAGTAATAAGATTTTTTAAATCTAATAAGTGAAATCAAAGTGAAGATATTTTTTTAAAGAAAAACGGAATTAATGTAAATTACTTTCAAGATAATAAAGGTTTTATTTGAAATGAAAATTTAAGAGCAGATATTATTAATGCTGCAAATAATGGAGTAGATTTTTTACTAAGCAACTACCAAGAATATGAATACATATTTTTGGATGAAGTATTAGATCTTGTTGTTAACAAAATTATAGATAGCAAAAAATTTGTTCAAATTATGAAATTAATTTCTCAAGATAAAAAAGTCTTTATTTCAGGACACTATATGGACGATACAATCTTGTCTTGCTTAGATGTTGTAACAAATAATAAAAAAATAAAACATCATTTTGATAAAGGTGTTTATGCAATAAAAGGAGTTGATTATTAATCACTCCTTTTTATATTATTTTGAAATAATAAAAATAATTTATAATTACTTGATAGGTACTTTATGAAAATAGATTGTATTAATATAGTTAATAAAGAATATGAAATATTAAAAGAACAGATTTTTAAATTAAAACAAAAAAAGGTAATTCCACATTTAGTAATATTACAAAACAATAATTTAGAATCTTCAAAAAAATATGTAGATATTAAAGTTCAAAAAGCAAAAGAACTTGGTATCAAAGTTTCTCTTATTAATGACTTTGGTAATGAAGAAGAATTAATACATCATATTAACAAATTGAATAATGATAAAAGTGTTCATGGTTATATAGTTCAATTACCATTACCTAAAAACATTAATCAAAATAATATTTTTAAAGTTATTGATCCAAAAAAAGATGTTGATGGATTAAGTTTGCTATCAACATATAATAACTATATAAATAATAACCACTGATACCCAAAAGCTTGTACAGCAAATGGAATTATGAAAATATTTGAATCTATTAATTATGATTTAAGTTCTAAAAGTGTTGTAATTATTAATAGAAGTCCAATTGTAGGTAAACCACTAGCATTAATGATGCTTAATAAAAATGCTACAGTAACTATTTGTCACTCTAAAACAGAAAATATAAAATTATTCACACAAAATGCTGATGTTATTGTAATTGCTATTGCAAATAAATATTTTCTAACTAATGATATGGTTAAAGATAATGCAGTTGTAATAGATGCTGGAATTAATGTCGAAAATAATAAAGTATATGGAGATGTAAGTCCTTGTGTTTATAAAAAAGCCAAATATTATACTCCTGTACCAAATGGTGTAGGAAAATTAACTGTATTATATATATTTAAGAATTTAATAAATTTAATTAATGAAAGTGAAGGTAAATAGATGTTTATATGTATATGGTGCGAAGAATGAGATAGAGGAATAGGTTTAGATAATAAAATGCCATGAACAAATCATGTAGATCTAAAACTTTTTCATG
>JARHZT010000041.1 GCA_029258015.1 Malacoplasma sp.
CTTCTTCATTGCTTTCATCAGCTTTCATATCCTGAGTTTTGTTTGCCCCATCAGCTATTGCTAATTTATCATTAATGAATTTTTCAATTCTAACTAAACCAGCCTGTGCTCTAGTTTTCAATAATTCATCAATTAGTTTCAAACGTTTGTTTCCTAAATGATCAATATCATCATAAGAACCAATATCAAAACTTAAATTAATAACATATGAAGTGATAGCTAAAATATCTGAAATGTTTAATGATGGTTTATCAAAACTAGTGTTAGTACCAATTAATGGAATAACATTTTCATCTGAATCATTGCTTTGGTAAATATTAACTTTTTCATATTTAATATTTCCAGCCATTTTAGTTATTTTGTCATCTAAGTTAACATTATGAACTATATTCAATTTAGATTCTTTAGAAAGTTGTTTAATAATATCTAATTCATGTTTTTGAATTAAAGTATTTTTCTTTAAAACAACATTTCCATCAGTATCTTTTAAGTCTTCAGCCAACACTCTTTGGTAAAGTCTTTCTGATAGACGCATTTTTCTAGTCATCTTAAATCTACCAGCTTTTGATAGATCAAAGTTTTTAGGACTAAAGAAGTGATTGTAAATAACTGTTTGGTAAGTTGTTTCTTTAGAACTAACTCTGAATCTTGAATCAATACTCTTAGTAGAAATTGAAAGATTTGTAACTAAATCTTTAGCAGCTTTTTCAGAAATTAAAGCATTAGTAATTTCTTCAATTTCAGCTTCAATTTCAGAATTTTGTCCATCGAATTTTTCTAATTCAGCTTTTAATCCTAAATATTTTTTGTATAAATCTCTAAGCTTAGTATCTATACCATAAGATCTGTTTTGTTCTGACATGCTCAAACTCTTTTTAAGTTGAACAAATTCATCACAATCAAAGATATCTTTCTTATTGTAAATTTCATTATTCAATGAATTAACAATTAGCTTATGGTTAGCAAAAATATTTAAGATTTCTTTTTCATTCATTCCTAATGCTTTTAAGAATGTTGTAATAGATTCTATAAGTGTAGATTCACCCACAGCATCTCTAAACATAACTTGAATAAAGTCTTTATTTTCAGCCATAAAGATGAAAAATAATGTACCTTTAGAAGGTAAAATCTCACAAACATATCCTTCTTGAATTCTTTTTCTTGAATTACTTAATTTAATTTGTGACTTTGTTAATATGTAAGCACCTGGCGATCTTACAATTTGTGAAATAACAAATTTTTCAATCCCATTAACTATGAAAGTACCTTTTTCAGTCATCATTGGAATACTTGCAAAAAAGATTCCATCAGTGTTTGATGATTTACTTTTGCTAGTTTTTTTAATTTCCCCAGACTCGTGGTCAATAATAGCTAAATTAACATACAATGGTCTATCATATGTCTTTCCTTCATTTCTAGCTTCTTTCTCACTTCTTTTGGGTTTATCCAATTTCATGTCTACATATTCTAAACTATATCTACCCCCAATAGATTTGATAGGAAAAATACTTTTTATCGTATCTTCAAGTTCATTATCTATAAAACTTTTGAAAGCTTTCTTTTGTAAATTTAAAAGATTAGGTTCATCAAAATTCTTTTCGATTTTTGAATAATCTCTTCTAAGTACAAGTTCTGAAACTTTTTTATCGACAAATTTTTGGCTACTCATTCCTTTAAAACTCCTATTTTCTCATAAAAGTGCATAAATGTATACACCATAAATACAAATTATAAGAGCAAAAAGTGAAAAAAATACAACTTTTTAAAATATTTTTTAGGACATAAAAAAATATTGGCTTTTACCAATATTTTTTTCTTAAATTATTTTTGTACTATTTCATTATTAACAACAACTAAAGTTGATTTAACTTGTGGAAGTTTTTTGTTAATTTGATCAATAACAGCAGCTTTATTTTGAATAGCTTCATTTAAGTTGTTTACAACATTCACATATAAACCATAGTTTAATCCAAACATAGTAGCATATTCTTTTTTGTCAGTTACTAAGAATATTGGAGCAGCACTTCTTATGTTAGATAATGCTTTAACTAAGCTTGTTTCATTAGCAAATACAACTATTGAAGAGTATTTGAATTCATTTTCTTTTTGTGGAGCTACTGTTTTAGCAATTGTTTTAGCTAATTCACCTTCTTTTGTTTTACTAATTTGAGTTTTATCAAAGTAATTGTTAATAGCTGATTCATAGTCAAAGAAGTTTTCAGATGAAGAATTTATTTTAGCCATAACTGCAACTGCATTAATTGGGTGTTCACCATTAGCAGTTTCACCAGATAACATTGTACAGTCAGCACCTCTTTCAACTGCAAAGAATACGTCTGTAACTTCTGCTCTTGTTGGTTGAATCTTAGTTTCTAATGAATCCAACATTTGAGTTGCAACTATAACTGGTTTATTTTTGTATCTACAACTTTTAATGATTTGTTTTTGATATCTTGGTACATCATAGTAAGGAATTTCTAATCCTAAATCACCTCTAGCAATCATAATTGCATCTGATGCATCAATAATTCCTTCGATTGCATTAATAGCGTTCATTGTTTCAATTTTTGAAATAATTTGGATATTTTCTCCACCATTTTCATTTAATATTTTTCTAATTTCATTAACATTTTCTACACTATTAACAAATGATGCTGCAATGTAATCAAATTTGTTTTTAGCAGCAAAAATAATGTCATTTCTATCTTTTTCAGACATAAATGGAATAGAGTAGTTAGCATTTGGAAGATTAATTCTTTTGTTTTCTCTAAGTATTCAAGTATTAGAAGCTTCAGCTACTATTACACCATTTTCAACATCAACTTTTGTTGCTCTTAAGTCTAATTTTCCATCATCTACAAAGATAATATCTCCAACTTTTATATCTTTTGCCATGTTGTATGTTCCAGATGGATCATAAACAGAGAATGCTTTATCATCTCCTAATTCTTTTTTCAAACAGTTAATAATAATAGTTGATCCTTCATGAACTGTTGTTTCTTTTTCTTTCATTTTGTAAACTCTAATTTCAGGACCTTTAGTATCTAACAATAATGAAATGTTTATACCAAGTTTAGCTGAAACTTCTCTTGCAAGATTAATTCTTATAGTTTGTTCTTCATGGTCACCATGAGAAAAATTAAATCTTACTGTGTTTACACCTTCTTTAAATATGCTTGCAAAATTTTCCTTTGCTTTTTCGATTTTTCCAGCATTAGCAGGATCTTGAAAATCTTTTAAAGTAAAAACTTTACCAGATATTGAAGGTCCAAGTGTTGCTGTTATTTTTGTTTTTTTAAAAATATTCATAAACTCTCCAATGGTTAAAATATCACTACAATTTCTAATTATAAATTCATTGTTGTTTTTTTTGAATAGATATTTTTTAATACTTATTTAAAATAAGTTAATTTAAATCATGAAAAAGAAAAATAATGCCCTTTAAAAGGCATTATTTTTAATATTTCATAAATTCTACTACTTTTTCTGTTACATCTTTTGGTGTCAATTTAAATTTCTTTTGAATGTCTTTAAATGGACCAGATAAACCATATCTATCAATACCTATAGTTAAATCTGCAAATTTATTTCATGGAAGTGTAGAACCATATTCTAATGATGCTGTTGGTTTACTTCCTAAAACTTCTTC
>JARHZT010000066.1 GCA_029258015.1 Malacoplasma sp.
TTCTTTAATTTCAGCAATTTGAGCATGCGGGATTGCTATGCAATCTTGAAATCCTGTTGTTGATTGTTTTTCCCTCTTAACAAATGCATCAAATAATTTTGTAATATCTTTTTTAAGAACTAATCCAAATTCATTAGATTTTTCAGATATAAACTTCAGACATTCATCTCTTGTCTTAGATTTATTATCCTGAATAACAAAAATATTTTTAAGCATATTCCCCCTTTTTATATTTTTAAAGGAGCACCAAAATAATCAATATCCCTTTTATTGACCATATTTATTTTTTAAACACTCCTCACTATAATTATATTTCTATAAACAAAAAAAATAAAAATACAACCCCTTTGTCTAAAAAGTTATAATTATTTAAAAGAAACAATAGTGGAGATTTTCTATGTTAGATATAAAGATTCTTTTTTTAAAACCTTATTTTGCTACAAAAATATGAGGTGGTAAAAGATTGTTTGAATATGGTTATGAATTACCAAGTGATAAGACTGGAGAAGCATTAATTATTAGTGCATTAAAAAATATGAGTTCAATAGTTTTAAATGATGGTTTAAATAATATATCTTTATATGATTTTTTTAATGAAAATAAACATTTATTTGGTGATTATCCAAACGAATATCCTTTATTAACAAAAATCATTGATGCTAATGATAAATTAAGCGTTCAAGTCCACCCTGATAATGAATACGCTAAAAAGAAACATAACTGTTTAGGAAAAACTGAATGTTGATATATTTTAGATGCAGAAGAAGATGCTGAATTAGTCTATGGATTAAAAACAAATTCAGTACAAGAAACTAAAGAATTAATCGAACAAAAAGAATGAGATAGATTGCTTAACAGAATAAAAGTAAAAAAAGGCGATTTTGTTTATGTTCCTTCAGGAATGGTTCATGCAATAGGGAAGGGGATATTGATTTATGAACTTCAACAATCTAGTGATATCACATATCGTTTGTATGATTATGACAGATTAGAGAATGGAAAATATAGAGATTTACACATCGAAGATTCTTTAAATGTTATAAAGTATGAATTCCCAAAACAGGAAAAAGAAGATGTAATCTTAATAGATAATGACTTTTTTAATCTTAAACATATCGCTATAAATAATTCAGAATATGATATAGACAGCAAAGACAAATATTGAACAGAAGTCACAGTAATTAGTGGTTTTGGTTCTGTAAATAATATTCCTATAAAAAAAGGGAGTTCATTTATCTTAACCCATGGCCATGAAGCTAAAATAGAAGGTAGTGTTGAGCTGTTAATATCTTATCCAAAGTAGCAATAAAAACACATAGAATTACTATGTGTTTTTTATATAAACATTTTATTTAAATAAAACTTCTTGTTAATTTCAAAATATTTAATATCTTCTTTTATGCTTTCTATTATTTTTAAATGCTTTTCAAAAAATATAGATATTTTTCGTTGTTCATCGTATTTTGTTGGTGATTTAAATAAGAAATTTAAAAATGCTTCTGATTTAAGTCTTTTGCTTCCTGTTCCGGTCATATAAGACTCAAAATCACAACAAATTACCATAATATAAAAATAAAAAAATGATGTATTTATCTCTTTTATTTTAAAAAAACTAGGTATGTCACCTGATGATACATAACCATCAAAGCAATTTGGTATTATCCCTATAGAACCTTTATGAATGTTCTGTTTACCATAAATAAATTCCCCAGCATTTCTTATGTATTGATTAGTTGCTCCTATACGTTCTGATGCCTTAAACTTTCTTTCTTCAATTCCATTAAAGTTTAATTTAACAGACAATCTTTTCCCAAAGTTATTTTTTATCTTTTTATTTTCTTTAAAAAAATAAGATATTTTATTTTCGCATCACACATCACTAAATTCTTTAAATCTTAATTCAGGCAGCTCTTTATTTCCTTTAACAAACATTTTAGATAGGTAATACTTCATTTTAATTTCATATAACTCTAATTTTCTCTCCATTTTTTCAATTCTTTTATCTAGTAGTGAAAAAAAATGTGCTATTTTTTGTTGTTCTAAAAGTGTTGGTGAAGAGAAAATTGTTTTTGCAATTTTATCAATTGAAATAGAATGAGGTGTTGCATGTTTATTAACTAATGAATATCAATATTTTTGCATAAAAGACATTAAGTAATAAAGAAATAAATTATCCAATTTTTCACAAGGAATAAATGATATACAAACATCATTTGCCCAAAAGTTTGTTTTTATAAAATTAACAAAACCAGCGGCTCCATATTGGCACATTGTTATTGTATTCGATAATCTATTGAATTTATTATAATAACCCATCATACTTTTCCCGCCAGACATAACGGGATATGTGTCAGAATTACTAATTTGGTGTTTTGTTATCCTTTCACCTCTAATAATTTTTATTGTATTTTCAAAACGATAACAATCTCATTTATCCCTAAACCCTTCAAACCTTAATTTAGGTGAAGATAATTGTGATTTTATCATCTCTTTTTTATTGTCCATAGTCTTAATTAACCTCAACTAATTCAGATAACATATCTTCTATTTCTTTTTCTATCTCACTTAATTCTTTATTTATAGATTTCAATTCTAAATTAATTTTATTTATATCTATTTCTTCTTCCTCTTCAAAAGTGTCTATATATCTTGTAATGTTTAAATTAAAATCATTTTTAGATATTTCATCAAGAGAAACATTTCTAGAATACTTTTCTATATCTTTTCTAAAAATATATGTATCCACAATTTTATTTACATTATCTTGAGAAAGTATATTTTGGTTTTTTCCTTTTATAAATTCTGCACTAGCATCAATAAATAGAACTTTATCATTACTATTTCTATTTTTTCTAAATACTAAAATGCATGAAGGTATAGTAGTTCCATAAAAGATATTTGCAGGCAATCCAATAACTGCATCAAGTCAATTCTTGTTTTTTATTATATGAGTTCTAATTGTCCCTTCTGATGCAGATCTAAATAAAACACCATGCGGAACAACAGATGCCATTATACCTTCATCTGATAAGTGAAAAAGCATGTGTTGTATAAAAGCATAATCCATCTTAGATTTTGGAGCTAATTTTCCATATTCGTTAAACCTTTGATCTGAAAGCATTGATTCAGGAGCACTTCATGGTAATGAAAAAGGCGGATTCGCCACAATAGCATCAAATTTCATAATATTTCCACTTTTATCATGTGTATGTTGTGGGTGTAATATCGTGTCTTGATTTTTTATATTGAATTCATGGAATTTTTTTCCTCTTAAAAACATATTCATTCTTGCTAAATTATATGTTGTACTTTTCATTTCTTGCCCATATAAAGTTCCAACATTTGTAAGTTTAGAAACTTGCAGAAGTAGAGAACCAGAACCACAAGTTGGATCATAAGCACTTCTTAAATCTTTTTTATTAGATGTCACAATTCTTGCTAGAACTGTAGATACTTCTTGTGGAGTATAAAATTCACCTGCTTTTTTTCCAGCTGATTTCGCGAAATTAGCAATTAAATGCTCATATGCATCTCCTAGAATATCTATTTCTGCATCATCATAAGAAAAATCTATTTCTGATAATTTAATAATTACATGAGAAAGTCTCTTATTTTTTTCTTCTTCACTATTTCCTAATTTAGATGAAGAAATATTTATATCACTAAATAAATCTCTAAAATCATCTTCTGATTCATGCGCATAACTTGATTCCTCAAGATTTTTTAATGACTCTTCTATTAGACTTAAAACATTTTCATTATCATTTATTTTTTTTACTCATGTATGGAATAAATGCTCTTGATTTATTAAATATCCAAGATCTATTTGCAATCTCTTTTCTAAAATATTTTTAATATCATCATTGTCATTTAAATCAAAATAAGTTACTCCATCATTTTCTAATAATTTATTTGCTTTATTTATAAAATTCTCACTTAAATATTTATAAAATATAAAGCCTAAAATATAATTTCTATATTCTGATGCATCCATTGATTTTCTAAGTTCATCACAAATAGAATCTAATGCTTGAAATAGTTCGTTTTTTTGTTTTTTTGATATCATAATTCCTCTATCTATTTAAATATTTATTTGTAAAATTTAATCCTAAATCTATATCTAATGATTCTAGAAATAAAATTGTTTTGTTTGATAAATTAATTCTTTCTTGAAGTTTTAATTGACCTTTAATTGATTTTTCAATCAAATCTATGTAGTTTATGAAGTCTTTATCTTCTTTACCTTTTTTTAAATATACTTCTTTCAAATTTTCGTACTCAATATTATTTTCGATAGCATAGTCATATATTTTATCTTCAATGTAATTGAATTTAAAATCTTGAAATGCTTCTGCCACATTTTTATCATGTCAATTATCATATGAATTTGACAGCATTTTTCTCTTTCACTCCATAACAAATTCTTCAATTAGTTTTGCTTTTGAATTTTTACCGTGTTTTTGAATTTTTTCTAATATTTCATCTATTTTTATTTCAATATCTACAATATCAATGTCCAGTTTTACATTTTTTAATAATTCAATAATGTAATCGTAATTAATATCATTTATATCTAAAATTTCCATTTCAAAATCTATATCATTAAGAACGGATTCCTTAACTTCTTTATTTTTACTTTCTTTATATATAAGATTGTAAACAGCATTGTATTCATCAATTTCTTTTGGAGTAAGATTGATTTTTTCGTTATTGTACATTATAAAATTTTGAGCTATCGACAGAAGTTTATTAAGAATTTTCATACTTATAATAAAATCTTTTTTTCTTAATTCACTTCTTTCGTTTTTTATCTCATCTACTGATTTTCAATTATTTGTTATTTTTTCTATTTCAGTATTTATTTTTTCATATAAATCTTCTAGACTATCTTTGAAAATTATTTGATCAGCAAATTTCTCATTATTGTATATGCATATTGATTCTTCAAAGTCTTTTTTGAAAGTTCTAATAGAAACAATATTAGCAAGATCCTTCCCTTCGCAAATTCTATTAGCTCTAGAAATTGTTTGTATTAAATCATACGATACAAGTTTTCTATCCAAATAAACTGTATTTATTCACTTGGAATCAAATCCTGTAGTCAACATTCTAACTACAATTATCATTTCTATATCGGGATTTTTTTCTTTCAATTTAGATTGAATATTTGATGAATATTGCTTAAAACTACTTTCTGAGAAATGAGTTTTATATATTTTGTTGAAATCATGAATTATTGCTTCTAATTCAGTTCTTACATCTTTAATTACTTCATTATCTAAATTATTCTCATTTATGCATTCATCATTATTATTGTTACTAAATAGAGTAGCAATCCTAAACATAGGATATTTATCTCTGAATTTCCAATAATATTTAATTGCTGATTCAATATCTGTCACTACCATCATTGATTTAAATAATGAGTTTTTTGTCAATTTGCTATTATTTTTTCATATGAAATCAACAACTTTATCCATATATTTATCAGATTTAAAAAATTCCTCTTTATCTATACCTTCTACTTCTATATCATTTGATACATTCAATGTCTTTTTTATACCTTTTATATATTGAACAAAGAAATTTAATACATTACCGTCTGCAATAGCATCTTTCATTAAATATGAATGAATATTAACACCAAATATCTCTTTTGTGGTTAATGCATCTTTTTTAGAATTCTTTAAGAATATTGGTGTTCCTGTAAAACCAAAAAACCTTGATTTTACAAACTTCCTTCTAATCAATTTATGCATTTCTCCAAATTGTGTTCTATGACATTCATCAATAATAAAAATTATATTGTTTGTTAATAAATCTTTATTTTTATTCAAATAAAGTCACTCTTTTTTTAATACCTTATCCATTTTTTGTATTGTTGATACTATTATTTTAGTGGTGTTATCAACTAGTTGTTTTGCAAGAATAGAACTATTTTCTGTTTCTTCTAAATCATCAGAATTAGTACCTAAGAATTTTTTGAATTCTTTTATTGTTTGATCATTTAAATCTCTTCTGTCTACTAAAAATATAACCTTAAATATCTCTTTATTTTGAGATAAAATTTGAGCAGTTTTAAATGATGTTAGGGTTTTACCACTTCCTGTTGCATGTCAAATAAAGCCATTTAATTTAGTTCTCTCATCTAAATCATTTAAATCATTATTTAAATTAGAATCATTTTTTATTTTATTTATAATATTTTCGACAGCATAAAATTGATATGGTCTAAATATCATAATCTTTTTTTCTGATTCATTGATAATCATATAATTCACTATTAATTTGAACAAGGTTTCTTTATTTAAAAAATAATTGGAAAATTCTATTAAATTAGTAAATTTTTTATTTTCATAATTAGTTCATTCAAACAAATTTTTTTTGGATACTAGTGTATTTTGAGCATCGTGAATATTATTGGAGAAATATTTTGTTGATATATCATTTGAGATAATAAATATTTGTAGTATTTTAAATATTCCTCTATCAAATGATTGTTTTTTATATCTGTGTATTTGATTAAATGCTTCAAAAATATCTACATTTGTTTTTTTCAATTCAATCTGAACTATAGGAAATCCATTGATAAATATAGTAACATCACTTCTATTTTTGAATTCATTTACATGAACAATTTGTCTAGAAAATTCAAATATATTGTTATTTAAGTTATTTTTATCTATGCATTTTAAACGTATGTTTTCTTTTGGGTTTTTATTTATCAAAATAAGATCTCTTAATAATTTTGAATTTTCAAAAATATTGTTTGATTCTATTTTCTCTAAAACATATTTTTTAAAATCACATTCATCTATTTTCTTATTTTTTAACTCAATATTATTTATACGTTCTAAATGAAATTTTATATTTTTTTGAATATCAGAAATATTCTTTATATCTTTTCTATTTACATAACCTATATTTTCTAAATGATTAATAAATTTATCTTCTAATTCTTTTTCTGATATTGTGAATTTATTCATAAAAACTCCTAAAATTTTTAATTAATTTACCTACTATATTTTGTTTTTTTTCTAAAAGACTATGCATTTTTGATAAATTATAAAAATACTTTATTTTATTTTTGGAAATAGCTTTTTTATCAAATTGAATTTCTTTAATATCTGTCAAACTATAAAATTTAGCAATTGTATTTTGTCTTTTTTTATTTTTAATATTAGAATAAACATCTTTACTATTTAAATAAGCTCAAAGTAGCATTGCATCATTTAAATTATTTGTTCTTAATATGCAATATTGAGAAGATACAAGATATTCATGTTTTATTTCAAAATCAACCAATATAAATTTAAGCGGATCTACTAACTTAACCAAAATATCATATTTATGTATTAAATTTTCTTTGTTTATAGTTTTTTTAAAATAGATGTATTCTCATTCATTATCTTTATCTAATAAATAATTTGATAAATGTGGTTTTAACAATTTATATCTATAAAAAGAACATTGCTCATTATTTAAATCTATTTCATTTTTAAATCTACTCATACCTAAAAAAATATTTGAAATATCTGATATTTTCATATTTCCTCCATGTATTTATGTTTTATAATAAAAAAACAAAAAAAACTAAGTTTTTTGTATTTTTTTATATTTTTTGATTTTTTTAAATTAAAATTTCAAAAAATTAGTTTTTTTGAAAAAGAGTTTAGTATGAACAAATTAGACAAATTAATAAATTTAAAACTAGATATCAATCATGATATTGCTAAAAAAGAAAGAAATGCTTCAAAAAGCATTTCTGAATTGCAAGGTGTTTTAAAATTTTACAATCTAAAAGAATGTTTTGAAAAAATAATTCTTTTAAAAGAAATATTAAATAACAATAAAATAGAAAATATTCATACAACTTATGTAAATTTAATATCTGCTATGAGCAATAAAAATTTACCTATGGATAAAAATACATTAAAAACTTTTTATAATATTGAGGCAATACAGAAAGCTGAAGAATATGTAAAAACATATGGTTTCATAGATAAGAAAATTATCATAGAAATTCAAAAAATAATAAGAGGAGTTAATGAAGATATTAGAAATGATCCAAATGTTGTTATTAAAAATAGTAATAATGAAATAGTATACATACCCATTGAAACAAAAGAAGAAATAATTGAATATTTAAATGAGTTAGAACTATTTATGAATAATGATGAAATAACATCTTGATGGACACGGTTAAGCCCTTTAATTAAAATGATCATAATACATTTTCAATTTGAATCTATTCATCCTTTCAGTGATGGGAATGGAAGAACTGGAAGAATTTTAAATATGATTTATCTTATTTTAAAAGATGAAATGAGTATCCCTTTATTTTCATTAAGCTATTTTATAGCAAAAAATAAAACTAAATATTATAAATTAATAAATGATGCTAATAAAAATATTAATAATCTAGTGCATTTTATTGAATTTTTCTTAGAAGGTACTTTTACAACATGTGTTGATTCTATTAACTACATCGAAAGTATAAATAAAACTTATTTATCTATATTAGAAAAATGAAATATAAAAAACAAAGAAAAAATAGTTCAGATATTATTTAATAAACTTTTCTTTAATATAAATGACTTTATGGATATATTAAATATTTCTAGAAATACTGCATCTAAATATATTAATTATTTGATTCAAGAAAATATTCTAATCGAAATCGAATTTGAAGGCATAAAAACTAAAAATTATATTTTTAAAGATTTATTGAATTTTATGAATGAAATATAAAGAGGATATAATCACAATTATCTTCACCTAAATTAAGGTTTAGAGGGTTTGATGGTGAATGAAAAACAGATTTTTTACTAAATCTATCAATTCATAAAGGAGCAGGGATTGATAAGGTTATAAAAGAAAATGAAATTTTAGTATTATTAATAAATTTTACAGATGTTTTCAATAATAGATTTATTAAAGAAACACATTCTTTTTCGAAGGCTACATGTACAAAAGCTGAGCTTGAAAATTACAAAATAAAAAAAGGAGATATTTTAATAACTCCTAGCTCTGAAAATAAATTAGATATCGGAATTCCTTCCTGCATTGAATTTGATCCAATAAATTTAGTTTATAGTTATCATTTAAACCTAATAAGATTCAAAAAAAATATATATTATAAATTTGCATTATTTCTTTTACTAACAAAAAAAATAAGAAGATACTTTTATAAAGTTTGTGCAGGAGCAACAAGATATGTTTTACCAATTGAAGCATTCAGGAATTTAGAGATAAATTACCCAGAAAATTTAATAGAACAACAAAAAATAGCACATTTCTTTTCACTACTAGATCAAAGAATTGAAAAAATGGAGAGAAAATTAGAGTTATATGAAATTAAAATGAAGTATTACCT
>JARHZT010000023.1 GCA_029258015.1 Malacoplasma sp.
ATTATTTAGTTAAGTTTTTAAAATCATCAATTCAAGTTTCAACAATACTTAATGCTTGTTCTCAAGGTTCTGATTTAGATAAATCAATTCCTAATAGTTTTATAGTGTCTATTGGTGATAATGAACTACCACTTGATAAGAATTCATAATATTTTTCTAAAAACCCTTTTTCTTTATTAAATATTTTTTCTGCACATATAATAGCAGCTACTAAACCAATTGAATATTTATAAACATAAAATATTCCATGATAGAAGTGACTTAATCTAAATATGATTGATAATCTTTCTCCATTATCTTTAGTCAATAATTTATTAACTTCTTTATCTGAAAAATTTCCATATTTTTTAAATGTTTGTGCATATAATTTTTTCAATTCATCTGCACCAACTGGACGATTATTTTCTATTTCTTGAATTATTCAATTTTCAGTTTGGCTAAACATAATTTGTCTAGTTGTGCATGCAAAGAAATTAGTAATCATTTCATTATATATTTTTAACTTTAAATTTTTGTCATCAGGATATTTATTCATTATGTGGTAATTTACAAGAATTTCATTTGCAATAGATGCAATTTCTGCATAAAAAATACTTAAATCACAATAAACATCTTGTTTCTTATTAATATAGTAAGAGTTTAATGAATGTCCTAATTCATGAGCTAATGTGGTTACACTTCCAAAAGTCTTATCAAAGTTCATCAATATATAATATTTATTTAATCCCTTTGTACCACCTATTGAATATGCTCCTGTTTGTTTACCTTTTTTAGGAAGTCATGATATTCATTTTTCATCAAATGCTTTTTGAACAACACTAACATATTCATCACCCATAATAGATAATCCTTCTAATACAAGTTTTTTAGCATCTTCAACAGTTATGATTTCATCTTTTTTAGAATAGATATCAAAACTCTTGTTTCAAGGTGCCATTTTAACATCTTTACCCATTACTTTTTTTCTATAAGTATTTTCAATAGTGTTAAATTTTTTGTATGCATATTTATATTTTTCAACTTCTTTATAAACATGATCTACAAATTCAGGTTCAACTTCATCATGAAAACAAACGCTATCAATATAATTTTTAAATTTATATATTTTAGATATTTCATTAAGTAATAAGAAATTTTGATACATTGTTTTAGCTAGTGTATTTTCAAACTTCATAAAACTTTTATTTAGTGAAGTATATGCATTTTTTCTTAATACTTCATCTTTATTTTTTTCTAATATAAAGTGAATATCAGACACTGAATCAAATTTAATTTCCTTATTATTTTTATTTTTGGCTGGAAGTAATTCAATTTCAGAATAAGTTAGTATTTCAAAAACAGAAGATGCTGTAGATAACGAAGGAGAAAGTTTAGTTAGAAGAATTTCTTCTTTTTCTGTTAATTTATGCTTTTTGCTTCTAAAAATTAAGTTAAATTCTCTTTCGTATTTTTTTAGATTTTTATCTTCTAAATATTTTTTAATTTCTTTTTCTTTTGAAAGAATAATATTTTTTTGATTAACAAATGCTAAAGAAAATTTATTATCTTCAATGCTTAATTTTTCACTTCAATTTAACATATCTTTATTAGATAAATCTTCATTTGTTTTATTAGAAATATAATTTACTAAATGATTTTCTAAAATTGATAATTCATCTTCCTTTTTTAGGTATTTTTTAAAAGTTTCAATGCTGTCATAGCATTTTCCCTCATCATATATTTTTATAAGATCTTCATTAAGTTTTTTTCATTCATCAAAATTTTCTTGAAGAGACTTATTTTTTAGTAAGTCTTCAAGGTCTCAATTGTATTTTTCAAAGTTCATAATTCCTCTATATATACAATAAAGATAAACTAAATATTTTAATATTTATATGAAAAAGATTAAAATAGTAATAATAATTTATTTTTGTTTTATAATTTTGTTATTGTAGGTAAGATATGGATGCATTAATAATAATTTTTTACGTTTTAGCAATTATTTCATTAATAATTGCTTTGTTATTGTCTGGACATGGTAATTCTGGTGGGATTAACCCAATAGCTGGTAATGACATTGAGTTGTTTAAGAAAACAAAAGATAGAGGTGTTGTAAAAGTTTTACAATTCATTCTTTTTATTTTGACTTTTGTTTTAATTGGAATAGCTTTAGTTATTGGAATTATAACTCCCGATACACCACCACCAAGTACGGAAGAACCAGCAACACAATTTATTATAAATATGATATCTTAGGACTAAAATATGCAAACTAAACAAAACTTATCACTAACTCCCATTGAGAGAAAAATTGTTGAAATAATAGAATCCCAAGAAGGAAGACCAATACCTTCAGGGATTATTTTTAGTAAAGGGGATTTTAAAAACAGAAAAGCTTTTTACTCAGCTTTGGATTTTTTAGTAAAAAACAAAGAAATTGAAAAACTTGTTACTGGAAAATACATTTTGTCATACAAAAATGGGGTAGTTTTGTTTGATCAAGCATGTCAAGGAAAGGTATTTATTAATTCTAAAGGTGATGCTTTTTTTAAAAAAGGAAATGATGAAAAATCATCATTTTATATTAACAAAAAGAATCTTTTAAATGCCATGGATGGAGATATTGTTAAAGTAGCTCCTATGGATAGAGAGTCTACATATGATGATTTAAAAGATGCTGTAGTCTTAGAGATAGTTGAAAGAAATAGAGACTTTTTTGTAGGTACATATTCTTCAGAATTATCTGGTGATAAAAAAGAAACAAAAATTATTCCAGATGATTTAAAAATTAATTTCAAAATTGTAGTTGACGATGAATCGCAATTAGTTCATGGATCTAAAGCATTATTTCAAATATCAAGAATAAAAAACAATGTTATATATTGTTCGTTATCTAAAATAATTGGACATGTAAATGATGTTGGTACAGATATTATTTCTATTGTTTATGACAATGGAATAGAACCTGAATTTAGTGAAGAAGTTAAAAAAGAAGTAGAAAAAATAGATTTCAACTTTTCACCAGAGGAAGATAAAAGAAGAAAAGATTTATCAAATTTAAACTTTGTAACAATAGATCCAGTTACATCAAAAGATATGGATGATGCTATATATGTTGAAAAAAAGAGTGATGGTTATAAATTATATGTAGCAATTGCTGATGTTAGTTATTATGTAAAACTAAAATCAAAATTATGAAATTCAGCAGTTGAAAGAGGAACATCAGTTTATCTTGTAAATCAAGTTATTCCAATGCTTCCACATAAGTTATCAAACAATATTTGTTCTTTAAATCCGTTAGAAAAAAGATATGCAATGGTTTGTGAAATGGATGTAAATAAAGAAGGTAAATATGATGCAATAGATGTTTATCCTGGAATTATTGTTTCTAAAAAGAAATTTGCTTATGAAAACATCAATGACTATTTTAAAGATGGTTCAAAACTTGAAAATGTTGATGACAATTTATACAAAATGATAGATCAAGCAAAAGAGTTAAATGAATTCTTAGATAAAAGACACAAAAAAGAAGGATATATTGATTTTGAAATCCCAGAACCTAACATCATTTTAGATGAAAATGAAAAAATAAAATCTATTGAAGTTAAAAAAACAGGTGAAGCTCAAAAAATGATAGAAAACTTCATGGTTGCAGCAAATGAAGCTGTTACATTGAAGTTTAATCAATTAAACAAATCATTAGGATTTGTCTATAGAGTTCACAATAGTCCTGAAGAAATCAGAATAGAAGCATTTAAAACAGAAGCTAAAAAATTAGGATTTAGATATGATGATTCATTGAAAAAGTGGAATCCTGATACTGTAAGTAAATGATTAATAACAAATAAAGACTTTAAACATAAAGAATTAATAAACATGCTTTTATTAAGAACTATGGCTAAAGCTAAATATGATTGTGATAATATAGGTCATTTTGGTTTATCTTTAAAAAACTACACTCATTTCACTTCTCCTATTAGAAGATTAGCTGATGTTGTTGTACATCATTTATATAGAGCATTTGTTTTTGATAAAGATAGATATTCAGATGATGATAAAAATTATCTATTAGATAATCTTAATTACTTTAATGAAAAAGCAAATGAAACTGAAAGAAGAGCGGTGACAACTGAAAGAGATGTAAATTCAATGAAGTTTGCTGAATACATGCAAGGTAAAATTGGTCAAGAATTTGATGGATTTGCTACATATATAGTGAATTTTGGTGTATTTGTTCAGTTAAAAAACACTATTGAAGGTTGTATTAAACCTATGAATTTCAAAGATGATTTTTATGTATTTAATCCAGAAGATTTTACTTTTGTAGGTAAAAAGAATAAGAAGGTAATTACTCTGGGTCAAAAGATGAGAATTAAAGTTGTAGGTTCTTATCCTGAAACAAGAAAAATTGACTTTGAAATGGTTAAGTTTTTAGATTAATACTTTTTTTAGCAAAAATATGGTATATTCTATCTAGTAAAAATATAAAATTGTCTCATGATTAATTTTCCGATTATGAATAGCTTTTTTATATTGTAAATAATTTATGGAAGGAAAATAATATGGCAGTAAGTAAAGCAGCTAAATTAGAAATTATTAAAAAATTTGGTGGTAGTGAAACTAATACTGGTAAAGTTGAAGTGCAAATAGCATTATTAACAGCAGAAATTAATTCATTAACTAAACACATGATTGACAACAAAAAAGATCAAATATCTAAAAGAGGTCTTTACCAAAAAGTTTCTAAAAGAAAAAGTCTTTTAAGTTACTTAAAAAATAATGACATCGAAAGATACCGTCAAATTATTAAAGAATTAGACATAAGAGGAAATTAATCTCTTATTCTTTTTAAAAGACACCTATAAATGGTGTCTTTTTTCTTTCTTGTTAAATAAATAAAAAATATTAAAAAAAATTTATTTATTTGTATATATTAAATAAAGTGAGAAATGTAAAATATTCTTACTTATTTACAAGAAAAAAGGAAATTATAATAAGGGAAATGCAATATGGATTTCAAAAATAAGAACGATACTATTACGCAAAAAAAGAAAAAACCGAACTTTCATAGAATTAAAATATCAAATTCTGTAGTTGTAGGTGGAATGATAGCTTTTGGAAAAAGTACATTAGTTAATGAATTATCTAAAAGTATGGAAAATGTGAATGTTATTTCAGAACTTGAAGAAGATGATGTATTAGCTAATTTGCTACTTGAAAAAATGTATGAAAGAAGCAACAGTATTATTTATGGTCCTGTGTTCCAACTATATTTTGTTTTACAAAGATTTGAAAAGTTTAAAAGAAACTGTAATTTAGATAATTTATCAATTTTTGATAGAAGTATTTTTGAAGACTGATTATTTGCACACGAAAACATAGTTAGACCATCAGTTTTTAGATACTATGAGAGTTTATGAAAAGATATTTCAAATGAATTAGTTTATGAACATGGTGTTCCAAAACTTTATGTTATATTAACAGGGGATTGAGAATTATTTAAGCAACGTTTATTTGAAAGAAATAGAAAATCAGAAATTGAAAACTTTGATAAAAACAAACTTTATTTTAAAAAGCTTTTATCAATATATGAAGAATATATGGTGAGTGTATGTAACGATTTTGGTATTCAATATATCTTGATTGATGCAAATAAACCATTAGAAGAAAAAGTTAAATTAGTATTAACAAAATTAGCAAGTTTAAATTAGTAAGAAGGAATTTATATGTACAATCACAATTTAGTAGAAAAGAAATGAAGAAAAAAGTGAAAAGAAAATAAGACATATTTTTTTAAAGATGATTCTACAAAGAAAAAGTTTTATGCTCTAGATATGTTCCCATATCCTAGTGGTGCTGGGCTACATGTTGGGCATGTTAAAAGTTATACTCCAACTGATGTGTTTTCAAGATATAAAAGATTTCAAGGTTATAATGTTTTGCATCCAATTGGTTGAGATGCTTTTGGTTTACCAGCAGAACAATATGCTTTAAAAACTAAAAACCATCCAGGTGATTTTACAGATAAAAATATTGCTAATTTTAAAAAACAAATTGATGAATTAGGTTTTTCTTTTGACTCTAATAAAGAAATAAATACAACAGATTCTAAGTTTTACAAATGAACTCAATGAATATTTTTACAACTATATAAAAATGGTTTAGCTGAAATTAAAAATGTTGATGTGAACTGATGTAATGAATTAGGAACAGTTTTAGCTAATGAAGAAATATTGACTGACAAAGATGGAAATAAGGTATCTGAAAGAGGTGGATATCCAATCGTTAAAAAACCTATGAAGCAATGAGTTTTAAAAATAACTCAATATGCAGATAGATTGATTGATGATTTAGATACATTAGAATGAACTGAAGGATTAAAAAACATTCAAAAGAAATGAATAGGAAAATCAGTTGGTGCTTCTATTAAATTTAAATTAGAAAATAGTAACCAACAAATAGAAGTATTTACTTCAAGAGCAGATACCATTTATGGTGTTTCATTTATTGGATTAAGTTTTGATCATCAATTAGTAAAAGAAATAGCTAAAACAGATAAAGAACTTGAAAAAATGATTGCTCACCAAAACAGTTTAAAAGATTTTGAAAAAACAGCAATTAATAGTGAAAAGATAGGATACTTATTACCTATTAAAATAGTTCACCCTTTAACTAATAAGTTATTAAATGTTTATGCGTGTAACTATGTTTTATCAAACTATGGTAATGGAGCTATTATGGGTGTTCCAGCACATGATAGTAGAGATTATGATTTTGCTAAAAAATATAACTTAGAAATTATTCAAGTTTTAGAAACTAGTGAAAATTTACCATATGAAGGAAATGGAAAACATATTAATTCAGATCAATTAAATGGATTAGAAACAGAAGAAGCTATAGAAAAAATAATTAAAATCTTACAAGAAAAAAATATTGGTAAAAAAACAATTAATTTCAAATTAAAAGATTGGTTATTTAGTAGACAAAGATATTGAGGAGAACCATTCCCGGTATTATTTGATGAACAAGGAAATATATTGTTAGAAGAAAAACTTCCTTTAGTTTTACCTCATTCTACAAATATAGCACCAAGTGGTGATGGAAGAAGTCCATTAGCTAATTTAACAGAATGAGTTAATGTTGAGATTGATGGAAAACTATATCAAAGAGAAACTAATACAATGCCTCAATGAGCTGGATCATCATGATATTACTTAGCTTATATTTTAAAAAATGATAATGATGATTATGTACCATTAGACTCACCAGAAGCATATAAATTATTTGAAAGATGATTACCAGTTGATATTTATATTGGTGGTCAAGAACATGCAGTTTTACATTTATTGTATTCAAGATTCTGACATAAATTTTTATATGATATAAAAGTTGTACCAACTAAAGAACCATTTATGAAGATCATTAACCAAGGGATGATTCTTGGAAGTGATGGAGAAAAAATGAGTAAATCAAAAGGGAATGTAATCAACCCTTCAGATATTGTTGTTTCACATGGTGCAGATGCATTAAGGCTATATATGATGTTTATGGGTCCAATTACAGCATCATTG